>JAHDHF010000073.1 GCA_020631455.1 Saprospiraceae bacterium | reverse complement strand
TAGGCTCAGATATGTCGACGTATATCACTGGACAAGTGCTGCCAGTTTGTGGCGGCTTGCAGATTTAAACAACGCCACGCAGACCGCCGCCAGCAGCAGCTGCCGCCTTTAATTTTTGGAGGAAGGGCGAAGCGAAAATGAAATCTTCGAGATCTTCGTCTTCTGTTGCAAGAACTTCTTGATTTGTTCCTTTCCAAGCCAAGCGGCCTTGATTGAGGTAGGCGATGTTTTCGCCTATTTGCATCACAGAATTCATGTCATGCGTATTGATGACAGTCGTGATATTGTATTCGCGCGTAATGTCTTGAATCAAACGATCGATCACGATACTTGTCTTCGGATCGAGCCCAGAGTTTGGCTCATCGCAGAATAAATACTTTGGCTTCAGGATAATACTTCGCGCAATACCGACACGTTTCTGCATTCCGCCTGAGACTTCACCAGGATATTTATTATTTGATCCTTGAAGGCTAACAGTTTCGAGTACTTCATCGACACGTAGCTGCTTTTCTTTTGCAGTGCTATTCGTAAACATATCAAGCGGAAAACGAACATTTTCCTCAACTGTCAATGAATCAAATAAAGCCGATCCTTGAAACAGCATTCCGATCTTGGTTCGGATGCTTTTTTTCTCGCGTAGCGTGAGTTGAGTGAAATTTGTGTCGTCATACCAGACGTTTCCTTGCGTTGGCTCAAGCAAACCGACAAGCAGCTTCAAAAGCACTGTTTTTCCTGCGCCAGAACGACCAATAATCAAATTGGTCTTTCCTTGCTCAAAAATCATTGAGATTCCTTTGAGTACTTCTTGATCGCCAAAGGATTTTTTTACGTCTTCTGCGCGAATCATGTCAAGAGGAGTGCTAAGAAATAATCAGATAATAAAATAAGAATGTCGCTGAGTACAACTGCAGCGGTACTTGCTTTGCCAAGCTCGACACTTCCGCCTTCTACATAAAAGCCTTGATAGCAACTCACAGAAGTCAGAATAAACGCAAACACAACAGCTTTAATCAACATCATGACGACGTTGAATGAATTAAAGAAGCTATGCAAACCCGTTTCATATTCTTGGAATGAAACATAGCCACTCGAAATGGCAGCGATCATTCCACCGGCGATTCCCATAAATGCAGCACAGATGACAAGCAAAGGAATGACCGTAATTCCAGCCAGAATCTTCGGGCCGATGATGTAAGAATACGTATTGACGCCCATGATTTCGAGCGCGTCGATTTGTTCTTTTTGGCGCATGCCGCCGATTTCGGCAGCCATGTTTGAGCCGACCTTACCTGCCAAAACCAAGCAAGTAATCGTAGGCGCAAGCTCGATAATAGTCGAGTCACGTACGATATATCCAATATAATAAATTGGTACTAGCGTATCCTGGAGCTGATAAGCAAATTGGACAGCCGTAACGGCTCCAATAAAAATGGAAATGACAGCTACAATGAGAAAAGACCCAATCCCAATGTCATTCATCTGACGTGCGGTCTCTTTCCAATACATGCTTAATTTCTCAGGGCGAGAAAACATGCGCCCAAGCATGATCAGATAACGACCGAAATGAAATAGCATTCCCATGAAGCTGCAAACATACAAGTATCATAGGAGAGCAACGAAGTAAATTTCTTGAGATTCAAACATTCGGCTTCTCGATTCTATTAGGTTTGCAATATGAAAAAAGCACTTATCACAGGAGGAACAAAAGGAATCGGTCGCGCCATCGTTGATCGATTACTCAAAGAAGGATTTGATGTTGCAGTCACAGCTCGCAATACAGTTGATCTTGAAAGCCTAAAAATCAAAGCAACAGGAGACTATCCAGGTCAAGAAGTCAAGGTCTTTTCAGTAGACATGAGCAAGTCTGATCAAGTCAAAACCTTTGGTGCAGATCTTATTGCAGAGTGGGGAAGTATTGATATACTCGTCAATAATGCGGGCTTTTTTCTGCCAGGCGAAATTCTACTCGAAGAAGATGGAACACTAGAGCGTCAGATCGAAACAAACTTATACAGTGCGTATTATATGACCAGAGCGATTGCGCCAGCGATGGTCGAGCAAAAAAGTGGACACATCTTCAATATGTGTTCGATTGCAAGCCAAATTGCGTATCCAAACGGCGGCTCTTATTCAATCAGCAAGTTTGCGATGCTTGGATTTTCCAAAGTCCTCCGCGAAGAACTCAAAGAAAAAAATGTCCGAGTAACAGCACTTCTACCTGGTGCGACTTGGAGTGCGTCGTGGGATGGCGTTGATCTTCCCAAAGAACGCCTTATGGATGCAAACGATATTGCTGATCTCGTTTGGGCGACCTACACGATCAGCTCAAAATCAGTTGTCGAAGAGATTATTATTCGCCCTCAACTTGGTGATTTATAATTTTTTAAAAAAAAGTTAAGATGCTTTTATGGAATCACTCAAGACTTGGTGTCTAATGGGTGAGCCTTTCGTAAGAGCGTCTGCTGCAGCACAGTTTGGCGCCACCGTCCTAGTTCATTCTAGGGCGGTATTTTTTTTATGGGCCACACTTTTTCTATTTTGTTTGAAAAAATGATTTCTTTTAAAAAGTCCTTCCATTTTTAAGGGAAGGATTTAGGATGGGTTTAACAAAATAGAAAAAGGTCGCTATGCTCCGTGGCTCGCTATTCGCTCGGCCGCTCACGATGTTCGCGTCTACCTTCGGCACCACTTCGCAGCGCTTGTCCAAAATTTGACCATTATGACAAATAAACAAGTCATTGATGACAAATTCAGAGCTACTCAAGCAATCTTTACAATATGATGCGAAAGTCAAAGCTGCTGTCTTGGTTGCCATTAATTTTGATTCCACTTGTATTCTTTGGTTACATTTGGTACAAATCGCCTAAGTATTCAGAAGGAGAGAAAGCACCAGGATTTACGTCGACATTGATAGATGGTTCAGCATTTACGTTAAGTGATTTGCAGCATGAGTATATTCTATTAGACTTTTGGGGCAGCTGGTGTGGTCCATGCCGTCAAGAAAACCCTTCACTTGTCCGATTGTACAATCAATTCTCAAACGAAAAAACTTCTTTAGGAAAGCCATTATTCACTATTGTCAGTCTTGGAGTAGAGACAGATGCAGATCGTTGGAAAGCAGCCATTCAAAAAGATGGATTAATCTGGCCATATCATATCAGCAGCCTACAGCGGTTCAAAGATCCGATCGTGAGTATGTACGGAGTCAGAGAAATTCCGACGACGTACTTGATCAATAATCGAGGCGAAATCCTACTTGTTAATCCGAAGTATGGAGAGCTTGTTACATTTCTCGATGCTGCCAAATAATCATATTGACTTCATCTGTCAGATTCAAGTGGCAGTATTCTGACAGAATGACTGCTTGTTTTACTTGGTGTAAGTTTTGCCCTTGTAAAATCCGAATCCAATCAAACACATAGAGTAGTCAATACCATGGCGAAAAACGAAAAACAAACTCCAGAAAACGAAGCTGAAACTGCTCAAGATCAACAAGTAGAACAAGAGCAGCTTCAAGAGGAAACCCTAGAAGAAGCCGCACCTATAGATTCTACAGAAGAAGATCTTGCAGCAATGAAGGACAAATACCTTCGACTATATGCTGAGTTTGACAATTACAAAAAGCGGACATCACGCGAGCGACTCGAATTACTCAAAACAGCTGCTTCATCGACCATTGCCAAAATGCTTCCTGTCATGGATGATTTTGACAGAGCGAAAAAAGCTGCCGAAGAAGATGACAACATCGAGCCACTCAGCGAAGGTGTCATGCTTGTCTACAATAAATTCCTAGGAGCGCTCAATGCTTGCGGCGTCAAACCAATGGAGACAAATGGTGAGACCTTCGATCCAGAATTGCATAATGCAATCACCGAAATTCCTGCTCCAAGCGAAGAGCTCAAAGGCAAAATCGTAGACACAATCGAAAAAGGATATTATCTCCACGACAAAATCGTCCGTCACGCCAAGGTCGTCCTCGGTAAATAAGACTTCAAATGGCTAAGAAAGACTTTTACGAAGTACTTGGCGTCTCTAAGAACGCTTCTGATGAAGAAATCAAGAAAGCGTACAAGAAGATCGCCATGAAAAATCATCCGGATCGCAATCCAGATGACCCAGCTGCTGAAGAGCGCTTCAAAGAAGCGGCAGAAGCCTACGATTGCCTAAGCGATCCAGACAAGAAAGCTCGCTATGATCGATTTGGTCATGCAGGTATGAATGGCGGCGGCTTTAGTGGCCGTGGTGGCGGTATGAATATGGAAGACATCTTCTCTCAGTTCGGCGACATTTTTGGCGGCGGAGGAGGAAGCGGCTTTGAGTCATTCTTTGGAGGCGGTCAGCAGCGCAAACGTGGTCGCGGTCAGCAAGGCTCAAATATCCGCATCAAAGTCGCCTTGACGCTTGATGAAATCGCGAATGGCGTTACTAAGAAAATCAAAGTCAAAAAACACGTCAAGTGTACAGGCTGCAATGGTTCAGGCGCAAAAAATAGCAGCTCTGTTAAGTCATGCGGCACCTGCAATGGTGCAGGATATGTGCGGCAGGTGCGCAATACATTCCTAGGGCAGATGCAGACGACTGCCGCTTGTCCAACCTGTAATGGCGCTGGACAACAAGTCACAGCAAAATGCTCCAAGTGTGGCGGCGAAGGTCGAAACACTGACAAAGACACAATCGAGATAAAAATACCAGCAGGCGTCGAAGAAGGGATGCAGCTTAGCGTCAGCGGAAAAGGTCACGCAGGTAAGCAAGGCGGCCCAGCAGGAGATCTCCTAGTCGTGATCGAAGAGACCCCACACGAGACACTTCAGCGTCAGGGCAACGATGTCATCTATGAATTATATCTCAACTTTGCGGATGCAGCTCTCGGTACTAAAGTCGAAGTTCCGACCATTGATGGCTCAGTGAAGTTTAGTATTCCTGCTGGTACACAGTCGGGCAAAATATTCCGACTCAAAGACAAAGGAATACCGCCACTTCAAGGTTACGGCCGAGGCAATCAGCTGATTCATATCAATATCTGGACGCCTAAAAAACTCTCCAACAGTGAAAAAGCTGCTCTAGAAGAACTACGAAATTCGAGCAATTTTACACCAAGTCCAGGCAAAGGCGACAAAGGCTTTTTTGATAAAGTCCGAGATATGTTTGGTTAATTCTTTCTATTAAAAATAGAATAGGGGCTGCCCTTCATTAAAAATCTCCTAGTAATTATTTTACTAGGAGATTTTTAATTTCAGGTCGGGCTATTCGGCACTCTCTCCGAGTTCCTTTCAGTCACTCGGAGTTCAGACAACGCCTACTATCCCTCAGCCAAAAAAATAAAAACTAAAAGCTGCTTAAAAACCATTTATCTCCGTGCTTGACGAGATGCATTGTTTCGCTAACAGATTGTTTGTCACCGAACTTGAAATTGACTTGAGCTTCATTACCTTTTATGATAGGCTGCCCAGTGATTTCTCCTTGAGAAAAGAAAGCAACAAATTGTTGTTGCCATTCATTGGATTCTGATTCTAAATTGCAAAGACGTTTTGTGTCGCCGTCGTTTTTTCCTTCAGGATCACAGAGATTTTTGAGTATTGAAAAATCTCTCGACTGAGCAGCTTTAAATAATAACTCGACGACTTGCTCTGGGCTTGCTTGATTCGACTCTTGCTGTTTAGATGATGAGCAACTCGAAAATGCGATTACTAAAATAAATAGGCTTGAATAGATAATATGTTTCATAAGACAAAGCTAAGGAGCTTTTTTGGACAAGCGCTGCGGAGTGGTGGCGAAGCCAGACTCAGAAGCTGCAAACGCAGCGATGAGGCCGAGCGAACAGCGAGCCACGGAGCATAGCGACCGCCATGAGCATAGCGAATGGCGGATGGCCCACCAAAATACTAAAAGGTCTAATTTTTGATAATAATTAAAGATGCGTTATTTCTTGTTTTTGATTCCGTTGCTATTTGTTCTTTCTGCTTGTGATAAGAACAATGATATTCCAGATTATGATATTGAGTATCTCGCAAATGTGACGTTTCAAGCAGGTTTGAATTCGTTTGAAACGCATAACTTTTTAATTCAAGATATTCCGACGCAGCGACAATCGTTTTTGAATGGGACACTTGACGGCATCGCGAGAATTGCCCCTCAACGTTTAAATGTCCAAGCACGAAATATCGGTACGTATGAGTGGATCGAGCAGATTGAAGTCTACGCGTATACTGATAATGAGCCAGAAGTGCTCATTGCTTTTTTTGATAATGTGCCGCTCAATACGGGATCAGGATTTGAGCTTGTACCAAGTGCAATTGTTGATATGAAAGAACATTTCGCGACTGATTTTTTCAGCTTGCGCGTCAAAATCAGACCACGATATGTCAATACTCAAAGTATAGATACTCGATTGACATTTTCATTTAATGTCTTTACAGATTAATTTACGATTTTAATAATTCTGTAATATCGAGTTTGATTTTATCGGCTAGATTTTCAGCGACTGTTTCAGATTGCGCCTCAGCATAGATGCGAATAATTGGCTCAGTGTTACTTGGGCGTAAGTGAATCCAATTAGTATCAAATTCAATCTTCAATCCGTCAATAGCATTCATTGGCTGTTGAGCGTATTTTACTTTTAAGCCTTCAAATATTTTTTGCAAATCAATATCTGGAGTTAATTGAATTTTATTTTTGGAAATAGTGTAAGCTGGATAGGTTGATTTTAAGGCCGAAAGTGATTTGCCTGTTTCCGCCATAAAGCTGAGGATAAAGGCAACACCTACTAGAGCATCGCGGCCATAGTGTAAACCAGGATAAATGACGCCGCCATTTCCTTCGCCGCCGATGACTGCGTTTGTCTCTTTCATCATATTGACGACATTGACTTCGCCTACTGCACTGGCGGTATATGTTTGACCGTGCTTCTCAGTCACATCGCGCAATGCACGTGTCGAGCTAAGATTGCTAACAGTACTTCCAGGCGTTTTGCCAAGGATATAATCAGCTACTGCAACAAGTGTGTATTCTTCTCCAAAGACTTCGCCATCATCTTGTACAAGTGCCAAACGATCGACATCAGGGTCGACAGCGACGCCTAAATCTGCATTGTTCTTTTTGACAGCCGCACAAAGCTCAGAGAGATGTTGAGGCAGCGGTTCTGGATTATGCGCAAAATGACCAGTTATCTCGCCATTGATAAGTACAACTTCGCAACCTAGCTGCTCAAGCAATGGTACAATGCTGATCGAGCCTGTGCTGTTCACAGCATCGACAACAACTTTATATTTCTTTGAGCGAATGAGGTCTGGATCAACAAGGTCAAGCGCAAAGACTTGATCAATGTGATATTGCATGTACGAATCGTCCTGCTTGACGGTTCCAATATGTTCTACAGAAACATATTCAGTTTCGCCAGCCTCAGCAATTTCAAGCAATCGTTTTCCATCATCTGCACTGATGAATTCGCCTTTATCATTTAAGAATTTAAGCGCATTCCATTGTTGAGGATTATGACTTGCAGTCAAAATGATTCCTGCACCAGCTTCTTCAGCTGGTACGGCTACTTCGACAGTCGGTGTTGTACTCAATCCGAGATCAAGGACATCAATCCCACAAGCATTAAGCGTACCGACGACAAGATCGCGAACCATCTGTCCGCTTATGCGACCATCTCGACCGAGAACGACTCGTTTCGGCTTTCCAGTTTCGATAAGCCAAGTCGCAAATGCGCCTGTCAAGCTGACGAGGTCTTGCGGAGTTAAGTTGTTACCAACTGAACCGCCAATTGTACCTCTAAATCCGCTAATACTTTTAATTAATGTCATAAGATTGATCGCTAAGGGCGGCAAAAATACCCTCGATTTTGATCTAGCAAACTGAAAGCTGAAAAAGACTTGAAATTTCTTCGATATTTGAGCCAGTATTCAACTCATACTGAAGACAACTATGACGACAAATCCTAAAACTCGCTCGCAAGAGCTGATGCAAATCGAAGACAAGTACGGTGCACATAATTATCATCCACTTCCAGTTGTTCTAGCTAAGGGCGAAGGTGTCAACCTTTGGGATGTAGAAGGCAAACATTACTATGACTTTTTGTCTGCTTATTCTGCGGTTAATCAAGGGCATTGCCATCCGCATATCCTCAAAGCACTGCATCATCAGTCGTCTGAGTTAACCTTGACGAGCCGTGCATTTTACAACAATGTACTTGGTGAGTACGAGAAGTTTATGGCTGAATTCTTTGGCTACGATAAAGTATTACCAATGAATACTGGAGTCGAAGGCGGCGAAACGGCTGTCAAGCTCTGTCGTAAATGGGGCTACACGAAGAAAGGTATCCCAGAGAACCAAGCAAAAATCATTTTTGTAGAAGGGAATTTCTGGGGTAGAACACTAGCAGCCATTAGTTCGAGTACTGATCCAAGCAGCTATTCTGGTTTTGGACCTTATATGCCTGGATATGAATTAATCCCGTACAATGATTTGGATGCGCTCGAAGCAGCTCTACAAGATCCAAATGTCGCAGGATTTATGGTTGAGCCAATCCAAGGAGAAGCAGGAGTTGTTGTGCCAGATGATGATTATTTACGTCGAGCGTTTGAGATGTGCCAAGAGCAAAACGTTCTCTTCATCGCTGACGAAGTGCAAACTGGAATAGCGCGAACAGGTAAGCTAATCTGCTGCGAGCATCACGGATTCAAGCCAGATATTTTAATTCTCGGAAAGGCATTGAGTGGAGGAGTACTTCCGGTGTCGGCTGTTCTTGCGCGAGATGAGATCATGCTTTGCATCAAACCTGGAGAACACGGCAGCACATTTGGTGGCAATCCACTTGCTTGCAAAGTTGCAATGGCAGCTCTAGAAGTCGTCCGCGACGAGAATCTCTCAGAGCGAGCAGAAAAACTCGGACAGATCTTCCGCGATAGAATGCAAAAAGATGTCGTTGAGAAGTATGATATCGCCACACTTGTACGCGGCAAAGGTTTGCTCAATGCTGTCGTCATCAATGACACCGAAGACAGTGAAACGGCTTGGAATATCTGCTTAAAGCTTCGCGATAATGGATTGCTCGCCAAACCAACCCACGGTAATATTATTCGCTTTGCACCGCCTCTTGTCATTACAGAAGAAGAGCTGCATAAATGCTGTGATATAATTGCTGATACAATTTCTGGATGGGCAAACGAGTAGCACTTATATTCGGATCGACAGGAGCTGTTGGTAAGCATATTTTATCTCAATTACTTGCCAACAGTTCCTTTGATTTAATAAAAACATTTGGTCGTCGCAGTCAAGAAATTGCAGCAGATCGTCACCAGCATTTTACTATTGATTTTGATCAGCTTGAGCAAGCAGCTGATTTAATAGTAGGTACACATCTTTTTTATTGTATCGGTTCTACGATCAAGCAAGCGGGCAGTAAAGACATGTTCCGAAAAATTGATTTTGAATACGGACAACAAATAGCAAAAATTGCGAAGCAAAATAAGGTTCAACATTTTTGCTTAGTCAGTTCTATCGGCGCAAATTCGTCTTCAAGTACATTTTATTTAAAAATAAAAGGACAACTCGAAGACGAAGTCAAAGCTTTGAATTTTCCAAGCACTCATATTGTGCAGCCTTCAATGCTCGACAATCGAAATACTGATATCCGCCTAGGAGAAGTCATTGCAACACCAATTATGAAAGTTGCAAACGTTTTGACGTTTAATGCATTTAAAAACTACAAACCAATCGATGTATCTGTAGTTGCTACTGCTTTGATTCAATCAAGTTTACAAAATCAAAGCGGTGTTCATATCCTCAGAGGTGACGCCATACGAGCGTTTATAGAAGATAAATAAAAAGGGCCATCCGCCTCATTTTATTCGGCGGTCGCTATGCTCCGTGGCTCGCTATTCGCTCGGCCGCTACGTTGCACTGCGCGTCTGCTTCGCACCACTTCGCAGCGCTTGTCCGACCATATCTACTGATTTTTCTTCTTACGTTTTTTCTTTTTCTTTTTTGGTGGAGCAAAGTTTGTATTTGGTTTTGCATCAGGATCCATTGGAGGTTCTAGAGAGATTTGATTAAAATATTTTTCAATAAAAAAAAGACCTTCTCCAGTAATTTGAAAAGCTTCGTAGCTGCCATCAGTTACATAAGCAGGACCTTGACCATAGCTGCCGCCAGCTAAAATGAGATGATCGAATAAAATCACTTCATACAGATCAGACCAATTTAAACTGATTGAAACTTCTGCACTGTAATTTAAAATAAAACGTGATTCTACAAATGTGCGTTTCTTTTCTTTTTTACCGCGAGTATATTTAAAAATCGGAGCACCAAACGAAATTGTCCCATCCTCGGCAATATGCATTGCTTCAATGAGTTTTTGTTTATTAAAATAACTATGCCCATCAAATCCGAACAACAAATAGTACGTTTTGTCACCATGTTGCGCTTTAGTCATATTGTAATACAAAGCCCCAAACCATAATTCAGGTTTTCCTTCTTGTTGCTTTGGATTCATAAACATTGGACTCGCGTCAGTTAGTTTGACAAAGCGACCATCAGGAAAAACGATACAACCCGAATATGTATAAGTCTCTTTATTCTCAAAAAGCTGCCAAGTCAACATTCGAAATGTTGAATCAGGAGCATACAAACGGCTTACACCAACCACACTATCAAACGGAAATGAATATGCCGAATCAAGTTTAAAAGCAGCTTCAAATTCAGTCATTAGATTGGCAAAAGCTGCTTTCCTGTTTTCAAGCAAAGAATCATTTACAAGTTGTACACTCAGCTCAGCGAGAGTTGATTCATGCTCTTCTAGAGATTGAGCATTGCTTTGCGGAGCTACACAAAGCACAAACAATAAACTTAAAAGAAAACAGATAATGATTTGACGCATAGCAGCTTTAAAGTCTAAAATAATGCCATTCAGATTTCAAGAACGTTCCAAAATCCGAGAATCGTACATTGCTAGGAAAATAATCGAGTCAAATTGTAACAGATTGAATGATCTTGCGTAATTATGTCTATGCAGAGATTCTTACTCATCGTCTTGTTGTCTTTGTCTCTTGGTAGCCTTGCTGCTCAGGATATTCATTTCTCTCAATTTTATTCAACACCATTGCATCTCAATCCAGCATTGACTGGCTTGATGCCAGGCAATTTTAGAGCCTCTGCGCATTACAAATCACAATGGGGCAGCGTTACAACTCCATATCGCACGATGGCGCTTTCTGTTGACGGATCCTTGTTTAGAGGATTGATCGGCGATGATTTTGTCGGTCTAGGTGGCTTTATCTATCAAGACAAAGCTGGTGATGCAGACTTGACGAATACGCAAGGCCTTTTATCTGCGAGCTACAACAAATCGCTCAACTATTATCAAGATCACTTTCTCAGCTTTGGAGCAAATATTGGCTTCGGGCAGCAATCACTCGATTACAATAAGCTGCTCTTTGATGAGCAATTTGATGGTGATATTCTCAATCCTGGGCTCAGTAATGGAGAAAGCGATCTCAGACCGCGTTACGCTTACTTTGATGTATCAGCTGGTCTCGCTTGGTTTTATTCGCCTGATGAATCGACGATTTTTTATGCAGGCTTAGCTGCTGCTCACCTCAATGAGCCTGATATGTCCTTCTTTTCTGACGAAGATGACAGACTGTACAGAAAATTTACTGGTTATGGCGCGATCCAATACCAAGTAACGGCAAACGGTCATATCATCGGTCGAGCAATGTACATCAAGCAAGGGCCATCTTCTGAAATCAATATTGGTGCACTTGGCAAATTCGTACTAAGTGATCGTTTTGATGAGCTGGACGAAAATGCACTTTATGCAGGCGTTACTTATCGCCACAAAGATGCAGTTGTCTTGATATCGCGCTTCGATTATGGTCAAATTGGTATTGGCGTCAGTTATGATGTCAATATCAGTAAATTGACAGCTGCAAGCAATGGTAGAGGCGGCTTTGAGATAGCTTTGACATACAATGGCATTTTTGATAATGGATCGGGGGACAAGATCATTCGCTGCCCTACGTTTTAAGCTAGGTCCTGTTTAAGCATTTTAATTAAATGATGCTTATTTTCAAATTGAATAAACGGATATTCAATTTTACTGAGATAGAGTCCATTCGGATGAGCTGGCTGCTTGTCTTTTAAAGATTTCTCTTGCTCGAGAATTGCCTCAAACTCATCGAGCGAAATTTCTTGTGTTCCGACTTTTAATAAAAAGAAAATGCAATACCGAATCATTCCTCTCAAAAACCGATCACTCTTAATTGTGAAACGAAGTCGACTTTGATCTGAATTGATAAATAATTCACAATTTGAAATCTCGCAGCTGGTATTTGTATACAAATCTGGTCGCTTGCAAAGCGCTTTAAAATCACTCGTTTCTCGGATGAGTTGAACAGCCTGTTGCATCAAGCTAAAGTCGAGCTGCAAATCTTCATACAAAGAGCTAAACTGCAGTAGCGCAGGATCTTTTTTGAGATGAATAAAATAATCGTATGTCCGAGAAATTGCATCGTAGCGGCAATGCTGATCGATTTGAACTTCATGTATTTCATAAAT
Organism: Saprospiraceae bacterium; assembly: GCA_020631455.1. Lineage (GTDB taxonomy): Bacteria > Bacteroidota > Bacteroidia > Chitinophagales > Saprospiraceae > JAHDHF01. Next base: position 565 of record JAHDHF010000073.1, on the reverse strand, counting down.
GACGATCGAGTCGGGGAGATTTTTATTGAGTCGAAACTGTAAATCAAATTCTGGCGCTTCGTCTAAGTGAAGCTGCATAATATATTGGCTTGCATGCACTCCTGCGTCTGTTCGGCCGCAACCATAAACGCTTATCTCCTTTTTGAAGATTTTAGTAAGCGTATCCTCGATTGTTTCTTGGATTGTATTACTCGCGTTTTTTTGCCGTTGCCAACCGTTGAAATGGCTGCCATCAAAGCCAAGATGTACAAAGTATCGCATCAGTTTTTAATTAAACGAATGTAATCAGAACTATATACTCGGACAAGCGCTGCGGAGTGGTAGCCGTTAGGCTAGACGCGAAGTGCAACGAAGCGGCCAAGCGAACAGCGAGCCACGAAGCATAGCGACCGCAGCCATAGGCTGCGGATGGCCCCAAATTATGTTCTAGAAATCATGTATCATGTAGCTATGAAACTGCTGATCATTTTGACAGGTAAGACGACGGCTGGCTGGGCGCGTGAAGCGATTGCGGATTATGCCAAGCGGATCTCCCATGATGTCAAGTCTGCGACGGAGGTGATCG
>JAHDHF010000072.1 GCA_020631455.1 Saprospiraceae bacterium | reverse complement strand
TATCATCGTTGCGATGATGCACACCAACCGCAAAGGAGAAAGCAAATTGCTTGAAGCTTGTTCGCTTCCACTCACAGGCGTCAATTGCATCAAAAAAGTTGTGACAAATCTCGCAGTTCTAGAGATCAAGGACGGCGCATTTCATCTCCTTGAGCGCGCTCCTGGAGTCAGTGTCGAAGAAATCGTCGAAAAAACTGCAGGGAAATTGATCGTTCCTGATCATGTTCCTGAGATGCAGATTGACTAATCGCTTTCTAAAGGTTACATTTTTTTTGGGCCATGCTGCTCACAAGTTCGCAGCACCGCGCTGTTTCAGGGTTTCACTGTTCGCTCATCATTCCGCTACGCTTCATGAGCGCTACATTCCCCCTGAGAATCGGGGTTCATTTCGCGCCCCTTCCCATCGCTTGTCCATTTCAATAGTAGAACACTAAAATCGATCATCGAGCTACATGAATATTTCAATCATATCTGCTGGAGCTGGTAGCGGCAAGACTTATCATCTCATGCAGACGCTTGCTGCAAAAATCAAATCAGGCATTCCTGTTTCGTCAATCATAGCCACAACATTTACTGAAAAAGCAGCACAAGAACTTCGAGAGCGTGTAGCAGCCAAGCTTCTCGAAGAAGGTTTGATCGAAGCCGCAAGTCAATTGCCAAATGCCTACATCGGAACTGTTCACAGTATCGGACAGCGATTGCTTAAGCGGTTTGCCTTTGAAGCAGGCATGAGTCCTTCGCTTGACCTCATACCTCAAGAAGATGAACGAGCATTCTTCGAGGCAGCTCTGTCGACGATTCTTGACACAACCTTGCTACCAAAAATAGAATTTTTAGCAAGCAAGTTTGGTCAAGCGAGTGATGAAGGCTCTTTTGTTGGCGGCGATTGGCGTAAGCTCCTGCGAGATCTTTCAAGTCTTATCAGATCAAATGATATGTCTGATGAGCAAATCCAAGCCGGACTTGATGAAAGCCTCCACGAGCTTCGGTCCATTTGCCATCCAATCAAACCTCAAGATGGAGACATCATCCTCAAACTTGAACAAGAAATCGCTGCTGTTTTAGCACAGATTGATACAGAAGTTGATGGTGCAAAAGTGACATTTGAGTATTGCGATATGCTCAAAGGCTTTCAAAAGAAGCTCGCTTTTGTGCCCGAGCTTTCTTGGGCGGAATGGAATCGTATTGCCACTAATAGTCCAGCAAAAAAGAGCAGTGCTTTTGTAGCAGACCTTCAATTATTAGCAGCCAATCACATACATTTTCCTGAATTCTATGACGAAATCAGTCGATTTATTACACTGATTTATCAAGCAGCAGCGAGTGTCAAACAAGAATATCAAGAGTATAAAAACAAGCGCGGGCGGATTGATTTCAATGATATGGAGACTGGCGTAAGCCGTTTGCTTCGTAAGGAATCCGTCCGTGCCATTCTCCAAGAAGAATTGCAGCTCTTAATTGTCGATGAATTTCAGGATACGAATCCGATTCAGCTTGATATTTTTCTGCAACTCTGTGATCTTGCAGGAGATGCGATTTGGGTTGGCGACTCCAAGCAATGCCTCTATGGGTTCCGCGGATCAGATCCAAAACTCATGCAAGAAGTTGTCGAGCAGCTTGGCGGCATTAAGCCCGAAAATGTCTTAAAAAATTCTTGGCGATCACGCAGAGATTTGGTTGAGTGTTCTAATGCGATTTTCGGTACAGCCTTGATCGAACAAATGGGTGATCGAGCATTTATCGATCTTGAGCCTATCAGAGTGCCCCAAGGCTCAAAAACCAACGAATTACAAATCGAGCAGCCAGATGATCTTCAAGCGGCGATTCATCATTGGGTCTTTCATGTACAAGGCAAAGGAAGAGACCAAGGCTGGAAAATTGAGAACCTCGCAGCTCGTATCCGCCAACTTATCAAGGACAAAGAACTTCGAGTTGTCGATAAAGAGACAAACCAATCACGACCTTTGCGAGCAAGCGATATCGCAATACTCACACGCACAAATAAAGGCTCAAACAGTATTGCTGAAGCATTATCGCAACAAGGAATCCGTGTTGCGATAAAACGCGGCAGTCTCCTTGCGACTAAAGAAGCGCGATTATTGACTGCGGCACTTCGCATTATCAATAGCGATCAAGACTCGCTCGCTGTAGCAGAAATGATAGCGATGAGTACTCAAGAAACGCTTCAAGAAATTCTGGATGAGCGGCATCACTATTTGCAGTCAGAGCAGCCGCAGAATGAGTGGGGCAGAGATCGCGCAATTATTGAAGAACTTCATTCACTTAGAGAGAGACGTTTGCTGTTGAGTCCTTCTGAGTTGCTTACACTTGTTATCGAGCGGACACAAGTTCGTGAGATCATTGCATCATGGTCTGATTATCATCAACGTCAAGCAAACATTGACATCTTATGCGCTTATGTGAGCAAGTACGAATCTGCTTGTAAGGCAATGCTGCGAGCTGCTACGCTTGGCGGATTTTTATTATTTCTCCAAGAACTCGAAGCCAACAACCTCGATCAGCAAGCAATACCGAGTCAAGCAGATGCGGTTCAGATTACAACTTATCATCGATCAAAAGGACTCGAGTACAAGATTGTAATTTGTCATGAGCTGGATTCGTATAAAGATGCTAAATATCAAGGAATTAGAGTAGTTAGCCAGCATGAGAACTTCAACCTTCAAGATCCACTCTCAGGCCGTGTACCTGTCATGCGGATTTCACCTTATGGAAGTAATAGTAAGAAAGGGCCATTCTTTGAGAAAATTGCTGAACTCGGACTCCTCGAAGAAATGGCCAAAACAACACTCGATGAAGCAGCTCGTGTTCTTTATGTTGGCCTCACACGCGCCAGAGACTACTTGATCATCCCGACATTTGCAAGTCTCACTGCAAAAAAACTCAATGTAAAGTGGCTTGATCTTGTCTGTAACATGAATCAAAATCAAACTGCCCCTGTGCTCAATCTTCATGCTCCACCCGAGTATGCTGCTGATCGATCACTGAGCGAAAGTCCTTGGGTCGATCGTATTGGAGAACCAATACCCATGCAGTACGAGTATATTCATGCATATCGTGATCTTGTGCATCACCAAACAGAATATCAAGCGGTTGAGTTATTTGTCTCGAAGCAAAAAAATAATGATGATCTTGCAGCTCTAGTCGAGCTTTCTAAAGTTCATGAAATAGATAGAGGTGAGTTGCTTCAATATGCTGAAAATGAATACTCTAGTGAGCGTTATCTGCAGTTAAAGCAAGTATCATTTCTTGCCTTGTCTATTGCCTTTTCACAGTCTTTTTACGTCGATCAGTGTGAGCAGCTTGACCATCGTTTTCAATACGAGCATCCCACGATTGAGGTCCTGCCTTTCAATGTTGCTGAAGCATTTAGATCTCAGATCATAAAGCAAGCTCAAGGCAAAGGCTATTCGATGCGGAATACCAATATCAGAATACCGAAGGACAAGCAGTATGCTCAAGCAGAACTTGAGCTGCAATATATCGGAACTGATACAATAGCAATTTTGACCACAGATTGGGATGGCAAGCCAGAATCACGCAGTCAATGTTTGGTTGACCTTCATGATCAAATAACTTCTGCTCAAGCGCTCCTAGAAGCTAACCTAATCGAAGGGTATCTTTTTCATCACTGTTGTATCTCGACGATTGAGCTGATTGAGTCTAAGTAAGGATGGGGTGATTATAGGTCATGCTGCTTCATGCTGCTTCGCAAGCATTCAGCAGCACCGCGCTGATTCAGGGTTTCGCTGTTCGCTCATCACTCACATGCGTTCGTGAGCGCTACGCGCCCCTTACCATCGCTTGCCCAAAAGCTGCTCCTGATTCGCTTCGCTATCGGGACAGCTTGGCTGAGGGATGGTAGGTGTTGTCTGAACGGAGTGCGACTTTTTGGGAGCACGTAGAGAGTGCCGAACAGCCCGACCCGAGCAAATGACATGCAGCGAGGGGCAGCCCCACATAATATCAAATCAAAGGAGATGTCTTCGAGTAGATTTGCAGCATGATACATGAAACGATTTGGGCAGTAGACCCTGACCTCAAAGTGCTAAAAGAACTTTCGAAGAATACGCTTGTTGATAATCTCGGGATCGAAATTACTGAGATTGGAACTGATTATCTCAAAGCAACTATGCCTGTCGATCATCGGACGATGCAGCCTCTTGGATTGCTGCATGGAGGCGCATCAATAGCTCTTGCAGAAACCCTCGGAAGTTACGCTTCGGTCATGTGCGTCAAGGATATGTCTACTGTGACTATGGTCGGGCTCGAAGTCAGCGCGAGTCATGTCCGCTCCGTTTCAGAAGGTTTTGTCACGGCGCATTGCACACCGATTAGGGTTGGTCGCCGTATGCATGTCTGGAATATCAATGTGTATAGCGAAGCAGAAAAGCTACTGAGCACAATCCGATTAACTGTTGCTGTACTTCCTCGTCAGTAAGCTACTATTGTTTGTCTATTGATGCTGTGACTTGCACATGATGCGTGTACTTTTGTCGATCTAAGAAACGTCGTATGGAATTTATTCTTTTGATCATTTGGATACTTGCTTCACACATCGGCTTGTATGGTATGTTTCAGAAAGCTGGTGAGGATGGCTGGAAGGCACTTGTGCCTGTCTACAATAAAATTGTTTGGAACAAGCTTATTGGGCGCCCTGCTTGGCGAGTTATTTTATTGCTTGTGCCTATCGTCAATGTCTTTGTTCTTGCAGGAATGTTGATCGATCTTGTTCGCAGTTTTGGTAAGCTCAAATTCGTCGATAGCCTTTTGGCTATTGTAGCTACGCCGTTCTTTTACAATTATCTCGGCTGGAAAAAGGAAGAAGAATATGTTGAGCCGATCTTAACAGCTGAGAAAGCGTACAAAGAAAAAATCCAAGAAGCTAAAGAGCGCGGAAATTCTGTTCAACTCAATAGATTGTTGAGTAAAAATCCCTACAAAAAAGGGATTGCACGCGAATGGGGCGAGGCATTCATCTTCGCGATTTTTGCAGCTTCATTTATTCGGTTGTTACTGATCGAACCATTTGTTATACCAACGCCTTCGATGGAAAATTCACTCCTTGTTGGTGACTACTTGTTTGTCAGTAAAGTGCATTACGGATTGCGTACTCCGATGACACCAGTTTCTGCTCCTTTGTTACACAATCGACTGCCACTTATTGGAGGTGAATCGTATACGAAAATTGTTGATTGGGGCTACAATCGCTTGCCAGCAATTACCAAGATTCAGCGAAATGATCCGACTGTATTTAATTTCCCAGAAGGTGATACAGTAGCCTTTGCTCGAGCGACAGGTGAGCAAGATATTCATTACTATTCGCTCCAGCGAAGTATGGATCAGAAGCAGATTGAACGCCTGTACAAAATCGTATCTCGTCCAGTAGACAAGCGCGATAATTATATCAAGCGTTGTGTCGGAATGCCTGGCGATAGTCTCGAGGTTCGAGATGGACAAATTTTTATCGACGGAGTAAAATCAGAAAACCCTAGTGGTCTACAACAAGGCTACATTGTGACGCTCAAGCCAAACAGATCTTTAAATCCAAAACTTCTTGCTGAAAACGGAATTATATCTGTCGGAACAGTTCAAGATATTGAGCCAGGCGGTTCTGGCAGATTTATCATGCACATGAGTAACGAACAAATGGAGCGTGTCAAACAGCTTGATGAAGTTGCTTCAGTTACTCCACATCGTCGGAATCCAAAAGGGGAAACTCAGCTACATTACTTCCCAAATGCGCCTCGACAATACCAATGGAATAATGACTGGTTTGGTCCAGTCTACATCCCGAAGAAAGGTGATGTACTAGACATCAACATGAAGTCATTGCCCTTGTATGATCGAATTATAGATGTCTACGAAGACAACGACCTAGCAGTCAAGAACGGACAGATTCTCATTAACGGTGAAGTTGCTTCAACATATACAGTCAAGCAGAACTATTACTGGCTGATGGGCGATAATCGCCACAACAGTCTTGACTCACGTGCTTGGGGCTACGTACCCGAAGATCACATAGTCGGCAAGCCGCTATTCATCTTCTTCTCATCAGGCGAAAGCGGTATTCGATTTAATCGAATTTTATCTTCTGCAAACAAGGAGTAAAGATTACTTGCTGAATTGGCAGCTTGCTTCTTCGCTTTCGCCTTCTTGCCCTGAGCAGTCACAGCCATTGATACTACCAGTAGCTGACGGAGTAAACGTACACATCTCACAGCCAGAAGTACTTATGCAAAGTGCTTGGGTACTTTTTGACTTGATGTACATGAGCCCTTGAGGAGTAGGTATAATCTCAAGAGCAGCTTTGCCGACTCCGTTTCTTGATTGGACACTTCCGACTACATAATGCACTCGCTCATTGAATGATAGAAATTCGAAATTGCGTGATGAAGAAATAGTTGGGAAGCGCTCGCTAAACAGTTTTTCTAAAACATCAGTAGACGTTGCCATAGCTACACGTCTACCTTTAATTTTTCCGATTAAGACCCCATTTGTACTGGCATCTAGAGATCCAACAGTTTTAATTGGTGCTTCTTGCTTGACTTCAATCTCTTCTGATGAAGTTGACGTGTTCAATGGTTTGTTGCAAGCAGAACAGACTAAAACGAAGCAGAGAACTGCCAGAAGTGATAAAAAACGCATATCGTATTTTTTTAAAGGGATAAAATCATGTTGAGCGCGTGACGAATCAGCGACTCTACTGTTTGTTTCGGACGGCTGCTAAACACATTTGTCACGCGATTTGCTAGGATCGCATTCAGCGAAAGCATCCGATGACCAAGCGCACCACCGAGACCGTACAAGCCAGCAGTTTCCATTTCGAGGTTCGTGACACGCAATCCAGAATCACTTTTAAGACTTTGCAATCGCTCAATCAAATTATCATAAGTCGGTTTAAGACGAAGCTGTCGACCTTGTGGTGCATAAAAACCTGCTGCCGTCACAGTGACGCCTGCTTGAGTAAATGAAGTAGCGGCTTCTAGTAAATCTGCATCCGCTCTTGCAGTCTTGATAGGCAAATCCGAAAACGTCTTCTTGAGAATTTGATCAAATTCTTGCATCTCAAGCGCAGCCGGCAAATCATAAAACGGTAGCAAGCCATCTAGACTAATCGCCCCAGCACTTACTACAAACGTATCGACATCGATGTCTGCCTGTACAGTGCCCGAAGTTCCGACACGCACAATCGTCAATTGTGTCAATTCCTCTTTTATTCGTCGCGTTTCAAAATCAATATTAACTAGAGCATCAAGCTCATTTAAGACAATATCGACATTGTCTGTCCCGATACCAGTCGAGATAACGGTCAAGCGCTTGCCCTTGTAGCTGCCTGTCTGAGTCACAAATTCTCGGCGGCGCACATCACATTCGATCGAGTCAAAGCGCGACGTGATCATCTCCACGCGATCAGGATCACCGACAGTGATAATGGTATTAGCAATCTGTTCTGGAAGCAAACCGAGATGATAAATACTTCCATCTGCATTGATGATCAGCTCCGAAGGCGGCAAATAACCCTGTTCAACCATACTCCAAAGAAAACACCTTTCAACTCGACCACCAAGCCCATCTTTGCACCATGAAAACTCAATTCTTTTATCTCAGTACATGTGATACTTGTCGTCGCATTATCAAAGAGCATCAGCTCCAAGATCTCGACATGCAAGACTTGAAGCAGCAGCATATTTCAGCAGAGCAACTTGATGAGCTTCAAGCACAAGCAGGCTCCTACGAGACACTTCTCAACAAGCGCTCGCGAGAATACAAAGCTCGTGACCTCAAAAATGCCAATTTAACAGAAGCGCAAATCAAAGAACAAATTCTCTCGCATTACACATTACTCAAGCGACCTATTTTAATAACAGATGATGAGCTCGTGATAGGCTCAGCGGCATTCAAAAATCGATAAAAAAATGATGGGTCATCCGCGCGGCAATAGCCGCGCGGTCGCTATGCTTCGTGGCTCGCTGTTCGCTCGGCCTCAGCAGAGCTGAGTCTGGCTATCGCCACCACTTCGCAGCGCTTGTCCGACTATAAGTTTTATGTAGTACTTTTTTTCAATGCTACCGTTTTCAATACAGAATAAACTATTTTGGGATATTGATCAAAATAATCTTGATGCTCATCAGCATCGAGCTTTTATTGTTGCTCGGGTTTTAGAGCGAGGAACTCTACAAGATTGGATTACAATAAATAAGTGGTACGGCAAAGATGTCATTAAGCAAGTTGTAACTCGATTGCGCGTAATGGATAAACGCTAACTTTCCTTTTGCAGTTTTATTTTTGATATTCCTAAAAGTAAATTTAGATGCTACAAAAACATACAATCTCCAAAAGCACACTGGATTTATTAGTTAGGTTATCAGCAATCGAATCGCTTAACGCTTTTTATCTAGTAGGTGGTACTACACTTGCTTTATATCACGGACATAGGATTTCAATTGATTTGGATTTTTTTTACAAATTAAAAATTTGATACTAATAATTTACTTGATTTATTAAAGAAAAATTTCTTAAATGTTGAAGTTCAGAATCAAGCTGCAAATACTTTGTGTACACAGATTGAGGACATAAAAGTCGATCTCATTAGACATGATTATCCACTTTTTTATCCATTATTCAAAATCGATAATGTACGAATGCTCATCGAAGAGATATAGCAGCATTGAAATTATCAGCAATAATAAATCGAGGTTCGAAGAAAGATTTTATAGACCTTTTTATCCTACTTAAGGAATTTTCACTTAATGAATTACTTGACTTTTATCAACGTAAATATGGGAGTAAATTGGATTTTGTTTTCTTGAAAGCATTGACCTATTTCTATGATGCTGAAGCTGATCCTAGTCCTCAATTATTTATCGATGAAACTTGGGATACTATAAAATCTGCTATACTTAAGAATGTCAATTTGTACATTCGTTCGGCTGAGGGATAGTAGGCGTTGTTTGAACGAGCGCAGCGAGAGAGTGCCGGACCCCGATTACTCAGGGTTGTAGCCCGACCGCGCCGTAGGCGCGGGCAGCCCCAAAAATTCATTCTTTTCTAAGAAGTGAGTACATTGCAGCCATGCTCAAAAAAGAAGAAATTTCAACGTGGTTTCAAGGATTGCAAGACTCGATATGTGAGCAATTGAAAGCAGTAGATAACTCAACGATCATTCAAGACCTTTGGGAGCGCCCCGAAGGCGGTGGCGGACGATCGCGTGTATTAAATGGAAGGATCATCGAAAAAGGCGGTGTCAATTTTTCAGCGGTAGAAGGTCCTTTGCCTGATAAAATTGCAGCAGCTCTCAAAGTAGATGATGCAGAGTTTTTTGCGACAGGTGTGAGCATAGTCTTGCATCCACTTAATCCGCATGTGCCGATCATTCACATGAATGTTCGATATTTTGAATTGGATTCTGGTATTTGGTGGTTTGGTGGCGGCATTGATTTGACGCCGCATTATATCGATAAAGATCAAGCAGCTTTTTTTCATCAAACTTTAAAAGATGTTTGTGATAAAGCGGACAAATCATTTTATCCAAAATTCAAAACATGGGCAGATGATTATTTTTATATCCGACATCGTAAAGAGACTCGTGGCATAGGTGGGATCTTTTTTGATCGCCTCGGAAATAATCATCACTTATCAAAAGATGAGCTTTGGATATTTGTCCAAAACGTTGGCGAAACATTTGCGCCTTTGTATCTAAAATTGGCGCAAGAAAAACATGAGCTGCCATTTACAGAGGAACACAAAAACTGGCAGGCAATGCGACGAGGTCGCTACGTCGAGTTTAATCTTGTCTGGGATAAAGGGACAAAGTTTGGACTCGACACTGATGGCCGCACGGAGTCTATATTGATGAGTATGCCGCCAGTAGCCAATTGGCGATATAATTATATTCCAAAGCCCAACAGCGCAGAAGCTGCTACACAAGCGCTCCTCAAAAAAGGAATTGATTGGGCTACTAAAGCGAATACTTAATTGCATCGGTGCGTGATCGGCGGAATGGTGAGAACGTTACTTAAATTGCCTGCACGATCTGTGATTTGCACTTCGTAGTTAACGTCATAGGTCGGCGTACTTGGATTCGGAAAACACGGCGGCGTGCCATCGCTGTACACACAACATGAGCTTAACAACGTAAATGAAATTTCGCCGCTGATACCTGGACTCGCGCCTTCTTGTGGAATGACAGGAATACGATAGGTATTTTCAATGACGCCAAGATTTGTATTCGTAAACGTGACGTTTTGATCAGTTGCCGAACCTAAATCACCATCACCATCTGTGAAGTAAATCGTGACGATGACTGAGTCAGACGAGTTTTGATCTACAACTGAAGACGAAACTCCTCGAAACTCGATAAATGGCGTTTCATCATATTCTGGAGCTTTGACGCAGCCGCTCAACGTAAAGGCACCGAATACAAGTAAACTCGCGAAAGCTGCTAGGAGTCCGCGCTTCGAATTAAGTTTGTGATGTTGTCTATTCGTCATGTCTGAGAGTCAAGTTATTTTGCAAGCTGAAACTGATCAAATTCAAGCAAGCCGTCAGGCATTGCTTCGATCAGTTCAGTCTGTGAGTCATGCTACATTCGAAGATATTGCGCTTCAAGTATTTCGGTTTCAAGTGGCTCACAATGTAACGTATCGAGAGTATGTTTCGTTGCGAAACATCGATCCAAATTCTGTACGCTCTTTGATCGATATACCGTATTTACCTGTTTCTGCATTCAAATTTCGAGCCGTCAAGACTGGCGAGTTTCAAGCGAAAGAGATTTTTCAGAGTAGTGGCACGACTGGGAATACAACTTCGCGACATTTCGTGCGCGATCCAGAATGGTACAAGGCAAACACGCTTGGCTGCTGGATGGATGTCATGGGACAGTCGCTCCACAAGCATGCTGTTTTTGGATTGTTCCCAGGATATGGCAAACATGGTACATCTTCTTTGATTTACATGACAGAGTTTTTTGCTCAAGCTTGTGGCGAGTCAATTTCGTTCATCACAAGTACAGATATGAATGAATTAATCCGTCGCATTAAGCAAGCAAAAGCTGACAATCTACAGCCAGTCTTGATCGGTGTGACGCATGCCTTGCTTAAACTTGCAGCCGAGCATCCAACAGAGTTCAGCGGCTTGATATTGATAGAAACTGGTGGAATGAAAGGGCAGGGGCCAGAGTTGACTCGCACTGAAGTACATACAATTTTGCAAGAAGCGTTCAAACTTGAAGCGATCTATTCGGAGTATGGTATGACAGAGCTGCTTTCGCAAGCATATAGCAAAGGCGATGGCATTTTTGAATTGCCAAAGACGATGCATATCTCAATTCGCGATGTTTTATTACGAGATCAAGAAGTCGCAGCCAATAAAAACGGCGCAATTCATGTTATTGATCTAGCAAATATCGATTCCTGTGCATTTATTGCGCTTGATGATCTCGGGAGAAAATACGATGATGGCCGATTTGAAGTACTCGGTCGTATTGATCACTCGGATACTCGTGGCTGCAATTTGATGACTTTTTAATTAAAATAAATTATGAAAAAGTATTTGTTTTCAATTTCGTTTATTGCACTTTTTGCGGCAAGTTTATTTGCGCAAAAAGGCAAAAAAGTCATGGTCTTTGATCTTGACTTGCAGCGCAACGGCTTGTACTATCAGCGCAATACGATAGATCCATTTGATGGAGTCGCTTATGATATGTGGGATGAGAAAAAGAAGCGTGGCGAAGTTCGATTTAAAAAAGGAAAGCTGCATGGCAAATCAATCGAGTGGAATCGCGAAGGTGTAAAAGTCATCGAAGCCAATTTTAAAGATGGACTCAAAGACGGCGAAGAAATTCAATACTATTCGAATAAAAAGAAAAGCTCAGTCATCAATTATACGGCGGGATTGCTCAATGGCGAATATGTCGAATGGTATGACAACGGAAAGCTGAAAGGAAAAGGAAAATATGTCAATGACAAAGAAGTTGGCGAGCATATTTGGTATTTTACTTCTGGTCAAAAAGATCAGCTCGTCCCGTATGAAAATGGTGTCGTCAATGGACTAGTCAAAAATTGGCATACCAATGGAAAATTAAAAAAAGAAGCAGCTTATATCAGCGGATCAAAAACTGGTAAACACAATGAATATTACGATACTGGAAAACCAAGTATTACCTCAACATATAAAAATGGTTTGCTCAATGGCCAAGAAATAAAATATTACGAAAATGGTCAAAAAAGCTACGAAGGCAATTGGGCTGATAGTATGCGTCAAGGCAAGCATACTTGGTATTCGATGAATGGCGAAGTGCGCGAACGACACACACATAATGACGATGGCGATGTCATTAAAGTCGAAAATTTTCGGACAGGTCGCTTGAGCCTTAGAAATGGGTATGCACATGTATTTAATACTCCAGGTGCGTACACGTATTTTTTAATTCAAGGAAAAAAAGTTCGCACAATTGCTGCTGCTCCACATGCATATTATATCGACAATAAAATACTTGAATTGCGTTCGATTCATCATAGCGAACTAAATACAAACATAAATTCTTTGCCTGCTCAATTGCTTAAGCAAGAGCTCGATCAATTATCTTCTGAATACGATACTACAATTGTTGCTCCAGCTGTAGAAACAATTACTAACGCAAACTCGAAGTCTGTTATGTTTTATAGTATCGAAATTCCTAAAGCTAAGCGTATTTCGAAGAATGGAAATACAATTACACATGAGAATTTATTTCTCGCGACAATTAATGAGCGTGTTTTAGTGCTCCGTTCTCCATCTGTGAGCGGTAGGGGAAATTGCAGTCCAGTAGAGTCTAAGGAATTATTACATCAAGTATTCAAGACATTGCAAGTCAGTGAACGTCCGTATGAAATTAATGCTTTGCTCAAGAAATTAAATGGATAATAAAAAATGATGGGCCATCCTTTTTTCTATTTTATTTTAAAATCCTTTACCTTTTAAGGGAAGGATTTAGAATGGGTTAAAATAAAATAGAAAAAGGTCGCTATGCTTCGTGGCTCGCTGTTCGCTCGGCCGCTCATTGCATTCGCGTCTGGCTGACGCCACCACTTCGCAGCGCTTGTCCAAGGCAGCTTGTTTGGCTGAGGGATAGAAGGCGTTGTCTGAACTCCGAGTGAATAAAATGAACTCGGA
>JAHDHF010000242.1 GCA_020631455.1 Saprospiraceae bacterium | reverse complement strand
GGCAGCTGCATTTATGGCGTTTAGCGATGTCGTTATTATTAGCAATAGTATTCGCTTAAAACGCAAAAAAATAAAAACCTAGTAAGAAGATTTGGGGCTGCCCTCGCTTCGCGAGGTCGGGCTATGCGGCAGCTCGCTATTCACTCGGCTGCTCCTTGCAGTCGCATCTGCTTCACACTGCCTACTATCCCTCAGCCGAAACAAAAGAGCCCCGACTCTAGACGAATCGAGGCTTCCTTAATTAATTAATTAAAGCTCCTAGCGCACGCCCAAGTATGACTTCAGCAGCTTGCTGCGGCTCGTAGAGCGGAGTTTGTTGATTGCCTTGTCTTTGATCTGGCGTACACGCTCACGAGTCAAGCCAAACTGCTCTCCGATATCTTCGAGGCTCATCGGGTGCTTGACGCCGATGCCAAAGTAGAGCTTGACAACATCTTTCTGACGATCAGTCAACGTGCTGAGGCTGCGCTCAATTTCTCCTCGGAGTGATTCTCCATATTCGAGGTTTCCATCAGTTCCGACAGCACCTTTATTTTCGAGGACATCAAGGAGGCTATTGTCTTCGCCTTCTACAAATGGAGCATCCATCGAGACGTGGCGAGCAGCTACACTCAGAGTAGTAGATATTTCGCTTGCATTGATTTCAAGAACTTCAGCTAGCTCATCGCTACTTGGCTCGCGCTCAAATTTTTGCTCAAGACGAGAAAATGCTTTGTTGATTTTGTTCAAACTACCCACCTTATTGAGTGGTAGACGGACAATACGACTTTGCTCAGCTAGTGCTTGAAGAATCGACTGACGAATCCACCAAACAGCATACGAGATAAACTTAAATCCGCGTGTTTCATCAAAGCGTTGTGCCGCTTTGATCAAACCGAGGTTTCCTTCATTGATTAAATCACTCAACGAAAGACCTTGATTTTGGTACTGCTTTGCCACAGAGACCACAAAACGAAGATTCGCCTTGGTCAAGCGCTCAAGAGCTTCTTGGTCACCTTGCTTGATCCGTTTTGCGAGATCGACTTCTTCCTCAGGAGTTAGAAGGTCTACTTTACCGATTTCTTGGAGGTATTTCTCTAGAGATTGGCTTTCGCGATTCGTAATCGACTTGGTGATTTTCAGCTGACGCATGGAGAAGTAGGTTGTTGCTTTATTTGTGCTGAGATAAGCAGCGCAAAAGTATTGTTTAATGTATGTAAAGTCAAAATTAAAACAGTGAAGTCAAAACATTTATTTCATTTCTGCTTGTGACATTCTAATCTGTGACAAAGTTTAGACTCGTATGGGATAATGCAGATTGATCTTGATAAGTTTCAAGCAAGTTTGGATATTCCAATTTTTTCGAGTTTATTGCATCACTTATCGTCATTCCTGACAAGGAATAGACAACAATATCAAAATAAAACACTGCACTGGATGGAGCGCGTATCATTTGACTTGGAGTTTATCTTCAGAGCTTCTCCGACTATTCTCTACAATTTTTTGACGGATTCAAGCTGCTTGAGCCGTTGGTTTAGCGAAAAGGTCGATGTACAAGAAAAGGTTTTCACTTTCACTTGGGAAGGAACAGAAGAAGTAGCACACTTGATTGAAAGTGTCGAAAACGAGCGGTTGCGGTTCCAATGGGAAGAAGCAGAGGGCGAAAACGAATATTTTGAGTATCGAATGTCTAAAAGCCCAATCACGGGTGAAACGATCATGTTGATCACAGATTTTTGTGACGCTGATGAAATCGACGATCAAACTCAATATTGGAATAGTCTCATGAAAGCACTCAAGAGCGCAGCTGGCGGATAGTCTAGACCTCCTTTACATTTTGAAAAGCCTTGCTTCTACTTGAATCAAGGCTTTTTTTTGAGGCTGCCCCTTCACTATGTTTCGGGTCGGGCTATTCGGCACTCTCTCTGCACGGCTAAAGCCGCACAGAGTTCAGACAACACCTTCTATCCCTCAGCCATTATCATTTTAGTGGACAAGCGCTGCGGAGTGGTGCTGCTTGCAGCAGACGCGAAGTAAAACGAGCGGCCGAGCGAATAGCGAGCCACGAAGCATAGCGACAGCAGCCTCGATTCTCCTAGGAGAATCGAGGC
>JAHDHF010000241.1 GCA_020631455.1 Saprospiraceae bacterium | reverse complement strand
CGGCTGCCTGCGGCATCTGCTTCACTTCGTTCGCACCACTTCGCAGCGCTTGTCCGAAATATAAAATTCCCTCGCTGGCGGGGGAAAGCGACTGATAAAATCAGTCGTTGGGGGTGGATCATTATTTATAAAGCCCTTGTCACTTCGGCGATAGGAGAAGTCTCAATACCCAGAGAGCGATAAATAGAAAATACACTTTCTATTTTGTAATCAAAGTATTATTGGAGTGAGATATCTCACTTGCGTTCGATATGACAGGGCGTAAAAAAAAGCGATAATAGTACTTGGCTGAGGGATAGAAGCAGCACTCGCGGAGCGAGTGGATTTTTTGCTTGATTATTTTTTAGTCATTCACTTTTTAAGGGAAGGATTTAGGATGGTTTTTTAATCAAGCAAAAAAGCTAGGCTACCGTACTGCGGATAGCCCGACCGCGGCGAAATAAAATGAAGGCGCGGGCAGCCCCAAATAATTTATCTAGTTTTTAATAGAATCAATCCAAAGTTTAATCATCGAATTACCACATTCTGTCAAGATGCTTTCGGGATGAAATTGGACACCCCAAATCGGTAATTCTGTATGATAAAAAGCCATAAGAATATCATCATTAGTATAAGCACAAGCAATGAGCGAGTCGGGGAGCGGCTGCTCCAAAATCAAGCTATGATAACGCATCACTTCTAGTGAATTTGGGAGCTCGTAAAACATCGCTGCATTCGTGTGACAAATACTTGATGTTTTGCCATGTCGCGGATCGTGATGAATTAATTTTGCACCAAAAAATTCGCCTATTGCTTGGTGTCCAAGACAAATTCCAAATAAGGGAAGCTGCTTGTAAGCTGCTTGAATAACGTGTATTAAATGCCCGGAATCAGCTGGCTTTCCAGGACCTGGCGATAATAAAATTCCATCAAATTGGAATAGAAACTCTTGAGATAATAATTCCTCAGAATCGCAAAGTACAACGCTACAATCAGCGCCAGCTACAAGTATTGATGCACGTAGATTGTACGTAAACGAATCATAATTGTCAACCAATAAAATTCTTGGTTTTGACATGTTTATTCTGCTGGCGTCTGCTCAGGTATTTTATCTTCTACGGTGTCAAGGCCGCCATTGATGTAATCAATAAATTGCTCAAATGCAGGTTTGACAAATTCAAACCAAATAGCCTTAGCCCAGTCGGGAAGTGTAATCAAAAGGTCGTACGTCTGCGATGTTTCTTTTGTATAATCTCCAATTAAGCCGCTTTGATCGACAAAAAATAAAAGCGTACTGTAAACAATTAAAAATAAACCAGCTAATAAAACCGCTCCGAGTATACTGTCAAGTGCGCCAAAGCCGCTCGACCCGAGAGCAGATTGAGCAAATTTTATCACAACTCCAAAAATGATCAGTACAATAATAAATGCTGCAACAAGACTGAGCAAGGGCAGCACAGGGCTGCTCGCCATACTTGGAAATAATTGTACAATAAATGATTGCATTAATTCACCAAAGCGAAGTGCAACCATTCCTCCTACGAGTATTGCTAAAATGCTTCCAGCTATTTTTAAAATACCGCGCTTACGACCAGCAAAAAAACCAAGTGCGAGCGCTACGGCTGCTAAAATATCAATGACAAGACCAGACATACTATTCGTTTAAGCAGTTAACAAACGCTTGACAACTGAGGAAATGGTTTTTCCATCAGCGCGCCCTTTTAATTGCTGCGATGCCATGCCCATGACTTTGCCCATATCTTTCATGCCAGCAGCTCCAGTCTGTTTGATGATGCCAGCGATCGTTTGTTCGAGCTCTGCTTCGCCCATCTGCTCTGGCAAAAATGACTGAATGACTTCGATCTCTTCGCGCTCAGTGACAGCAAGGTCTTCGCGACCTTGTTTTTCAAAAATAGCAAGTGAGTCTTGTCGCTGCTTGACGAGTTTTTGGAGCAATTTGATTTCACCAGCTTCGTCTAATACAGTACCGCTGCCATCTGTCTTGATGAGCATAATCGCTGCTTTGATCGCACGTAAACCTCGTAAGCGCTGCTTGTCTTTTGCACGCATCGCTTCTTTCATGGCAGTCATCACTTTGGTTTCCAAAGACATCATC
>JAHDHF010000071.1:1442-13366 GCA_020631455.1 Saprospiraceae bacterium | reverse complement strand
GGGGCCATCCGCTACTCGCGCTACTCGTAGCGGTCGCTATGCTGCGTGGCTCGCTGCAACCCTGAGTAGTCGGGGTTCGCTCGGCCGCTTCGCTGCTCTACGCGTCTAGCCTAGCGGCTACCACTTCGCAGCGCTTGTCCAAGAGCTGCTTACTAGATTCTTAATCGACTTTATTGATGTTGATATTAGACTGAAAGCCGCCTGACTGAACGACAACACCATTGTACCACACTGTAAATGCATCGTACTCGACGCCAGGGCATTCATTGCCTCTAAAAGTGTATTGCATGTCGATCGTATCGATATCAGCATTTGCAGCTCCAGTGATTGGATCAGGCAATCCGAGGTAGAAGATGCGAATTGAAGTACTGTCGAGTGCTTCAAAATCACTTTCAGCTGGGATGAAGCTAACTGCATTATTTCCGATGCTAAAGCTTTTGGCCGAATTGCCATCACCACCATCGATGAGTGTGACATCATCTGATGGATAAGGTTCGCCTTGATCGCCGATGAGATTTTGACCAGTAGCAGGATCAACTAAGCGAAACGAGAAGAATGTTCCTTCTGGGCCGACTGCATCACAGCTGCCACCTAAGCAGCTTGTGTAAGTGACCAAAGCTACAATTGATAAGCAGCCAAAAATAAGATTGAGTGTAAAACGCTTCATCTGTGATGTAAAGATACATCACAGCATCTGATGGATCAGGGATAGTAGGCAGTGCGTAGCAGACACAAAAAAACTGCTTGGTATTTTTCCCAAGCAGTTTTTTTTGTGGCCGAGCGAATAGCGAGCTGCCGAATAGCCCGACCGCGTAATGAAATGGAGCGGTGAGCCCCAAATTATACTTCTTACTTTGCCGTGACGAGTCTGATTGCTACACGTCGTGCAAAAGGATCATTGAGTCCTTGTGCATTACTCGCGCCGTAGAATGCAGTTTGGATACGACTAGATGAAATGCCTTGGCTCGTGAGATAGCGCTTGATATTTTCTGCGCGCTCTTTTGAGATTGTAAAGTTTTTCTCTGCTGATCCTTTTTTGTCAGCATAACCGTCGAGTAAGATATTGATGTCTGGGTATTGCTGCATGAGGCGGATTGCGCCATCAAGACGGTTAAGATCACTCGCTTTTGGCAAGCTCTTACCGCTTTCAAAAAAGATATTGAACTGTCCAAAAGCGTCAATAGCTCTTGCTGCGGCGCTGACTTCTGGCTCTTTGATGATCGTGCGTTCTGTGACGATTGGCTTTTCAATGACTTTTTCGACGACGACAGGACGCTCGACGATTTTTTCTACGACAACTGGTTTTTCGACAACTTTCTCGATAATGACTGGCTCTTGTGTAGGCGCTGCTCGCTCTATAAATACAGTGTCGCGACGCGTTGGCTGAGGCGTGTTGATTTGTCCAAGCTGGCTGTTGATTTTGTCAAGTTTAGCTTGTAGCAGCTTGATGTCAAGTGCTGTTTGCTGATTCGTGCGATTACGAGAAAGTATATCAATCTCGCGCTCGAGTGTGCGTATGCGATTTTCGTATGCACGCTTTGAGTTTTGGTTGATCTCAACGCCTCTTGATTGAGCAGCAGATATATCACTCAATTGTCGATTGATGTCTTGTAGCTCTGAATCATAGCTGCGGATCGTAGCAGGCGCTGCTGATGAGACATTCTGCTTGAATGGCTGATCGGTCAGCTCTGGCTGAATGATCTCAATACGCTGCGGAGTCTGTTGCGTAGGCTGCACGATGACGTTTGCTGGTTTGCGTGATTGTGCTTCAGCAAGTTGGCGCTCAAGTGCTTCGATTTTTGCTTTGTTTTGCGCTTGAGTGCGACGATATTCTTCGAGATTGATCGGCACAAAAGTCGGCCCATCGACTTTTTTCGCTTCTTCGCGAACAGTTATCATCTCGCGCTCAATTTCGCCGGTCTGCTCACGGATGATTCTATTTTGCGGAGAATTGTAGTCAACGCCAGTCGTCATATTGTATGACTTGTATTCGTCTAGGCGGCTTTGGAGGACATTAATTCGCGCATTAACGCTATCAATTTCTTGTTGGCTACGAGCGCGCTCTTGGCTGCGCATCTCGAGAATACTGCCATTAAGTTCGAGGAGTTCTTTTCGCAACTCGCGTATATCATCGACGCGTTCGTCAGTTGACTGAGGAGCTGCTGAACGCGGCTGCTCTGGTGCGGGAGCGAGCAGCGGTTGTGCCTGCACGCGCTTCAAGAATTCTTGCTTTCCATCTTTAATCAAAAACCAAGTTTCGATGCCCGTCGCTGGATCAAAAACAACCATTGTATCGACTTGCTGCTCTTCGACGATTTCTTGAATTTTGACAGGCTCTTTGTCTTGTTCAGTCCAGGTCATATTTTCGATATCTGTCTTATCGACATCGATTGTCATGATCTTTTCTTCGCCTTTGACTTCTGAGCGAATGATCATTATTGTCTCTTCACCAGTCTCTGGATCAAATGTGATGATCGTATCCACTGAGCTCTCTTTTGGAAGGTCGCCCATTCTGATCTTGATTTCACGCTCGATTTGTTGGTCGGTGTCTTGGCTGCTTTCAATAGTCTTCTCAATACGCTTTGAGATCGTATCACCATTTTGATCAATGATGATATACACTTCTTCACGAATGATAATTGAATCTACTGTCGCTTTTTGTACATCCTTTCCAGTGACATCAACATTAATTGTTGACTCAAGCGGGTAAATGATTGGGGCGATGAATGCATCTGGCTTATATCCAAAATTATAAGATAATGAGATGCTACCCATTCCGTAAACATCTTTTTTTAAGAAGCGATCAGGATTCCCGCGGTCGAGGTTTGTATTTGATATAACACCGCTCGGTACAGCTGCTTGAAGCTGCTCAGGTGAATCATACGTCAAAAGATATTTGCCGCTGACATCATCAAGATAATCTGTCAATGTGTAGCGTGCTTGTCCTTCTAGATTTAGATTAAATCGTTCGCCTAAGCGGAATTTCAATCCCCAAACAAGAGGAAAGCTCATCGTAAAGTCACCATATTCTTCGCCTTCAGTTTTGAGTGGACGAAGCTCAGTCTCGAAATCTCCATCAAGCTCTACTCGCTCTGCATATGCAGAAAACGGATCATTCTCTGGACGGCTTCTGACCGAACCATCTGACCAATAATTATAATAATTACCATCAGCATCTGTGAGATCCGCATAGGGATCAAATTTTGTCACACCGACTCCTACGCCGAGATAAGGCGCTATAAAAATTTTCTCATTGAGGAAGCGGCCATTATCTCCGTAAAACATCCAAATCAAAGAAAGGTCTTGAACATCTGTCTTGACATTGAGTGCTCGGGTGTAATTCTCATAATCGAGATATGGATCGCCATCAAATTCTATATGGCGATCTGTAGACCGAAACGATCCATTTTGATAGAGTAGCTGAAGTCCCATTCCTTGAGATAAACTCTTTTCGATTGCGAGACCAAAGCTGCTATTCTTGTACTGTTCTTTCCAGTCTTCGAGTGCAAACTGTGGGTTATATAAACGATCAGAACTCAAATCACCGTAGTATGACATCATGCCAGACTTAGCTGTAATGCGCCATGTATAATTATCCTGCTGTGCAAAGCTGCTCGCGAGTGTAAGCAAGCAGACACACGTCGTTAGTATATACTGTTTCATGATTGACTTTGAATTAGTCAGCAAAGCCGATTGAGATATTGAATTCAGCACTTAGGCCTACGAATGGACGCACTTCAAAACGATCACGTACTCCTGAAATCTGACCCGCCGTTGCTTTTTCTTCTAAGAAGACTGCTCCGAGATTGAGGCGAACAAATTTAAATGGACGCACACCGACACCAGCGTAAGTTGGCACTTTAAAAATTGGGCCGCTGAGTCGAACATCATTTTGGTCTGTAACATTTTTAAGAAATGCTCCAAAAGAAATACTTGTTCGACTCAAGATTGGTGAACTAAGACCTTCCTTTCCAAGCGGCACGGAAATACCGAGATATGGAGCAGAAGCATAATTAAATTCATCTGGATTGGCATTAATGATGGCCGCGCCATATCCCACATTTACAGCAAAAGAATTCTTGACTTTTTCTGTGCTGTAATCATTGATATACAAATCATCAACAAGCACATACAACTCAGTATTTAAATACTGACGCATCTCGCTTGAGATGATCGCTTTCAGATCTTCCATTGTTTTTTCGCGATACGCTTGACGAGCAGTGGCATCTTCATTCTCTGGTCCGAAGTTTAGGAAGCGGCCTTTCCCGAGTTTGATTTTGTCTGCTTCTTTAAGCTTAGAAAGAACCAAGTCGCTAAATCCAGGAAACTCGATAGCAGTTCTACTCTTGAATAGCGATAAGCCAGAGGCCATGATTTCGTCTAAATCATGCATCACTTGTTTAGGAGACTTCCGTAATTTCATTCTGTTGCGCGACACTTCAAACGATTGGAACAAATAAGCATCAATCGTTTCGTCCATTGATTGCTTAACCTGCTCTCGCTCAGCCTCACTTACCGTTTTATAGTAGCCTAAATAAATGTCATAGTCTTTTCCTTCACGGAGTTTGTAGTTGACTGGCATTGTAAACTGTGGCGTCTTGTTGCCTCGACTACGTTTCCAAAAGCTCGAATAAATTGCCTTTTTATTTGGTGAATAACCCTTTGCTGACATGAAATCAATTGCTACGTAGCCGATTTCTGGCCCGACTGCGCCAGAGACAAAGAACTTCTCACCAGCTGGTAGAGGCTGCCCTTCGCCAAATGTCGATTTTTCATAATTGAGGACAAGTGTTTGATTTTGAGCAGCTAGTGAGCCTGCAAGGCTCACGCAGAGTACTGCGAGTATGTACAGGTGTTTCATTTGTGGTTGTTTGTGATTCTAAATTCAGTAATTGATTTATCTACGTTAAGACGCAAAAAGTCAATGAAGTGACACTTTGAGTATCTAAAAAAGAGAACTACAAAAATGAGATAAAAAGACTGATTATTGAATAAATGCAGAGCTTAACTTTTTATAGAAAGACTCTCGCTTACTAATTTCTTTCTCTTGAACGTATTTATGTACAAGTGGTAAATAGTTTTGCTTGTTTTTTTTATTAAACAACGACTCTTGAGCATGAATAAAATCGTGTGCAAAGTCTGCACGAAGTTCATCATTCAGTCTCATTAAATAACGAGGAGATTGATAACCGTAATCAACCGATTGAATCGGATAAGTATCCTCTAGCCGCTGAACTTGCTTTTTGAGCCATCTCTTTTTAGATGATTTCGGATGTGTCATCATCCAGTACTGCCAAGCACGTATATGCGATTCAATCATAAATTGAGCATATTGATCAGATCCGTTTGTTAGTTTCGAGTGCGATATTTTTTTTCGTTTTCGCTTTTGTTTTTGAGTCATAAATTCAGCTGCTAATCCATCGACTTGCAACCAGTTTTTTAATAACGAATTCAACGGTGAGCCTTGCCCAATACGAATTGATTGAATATCATTTGTCATCATCATATCGAGTGCAGCAAAAACAGCAAGTGGGACATATTGTTGCTGTTGAAAATCAATTCGAATCGTATCGTGTTTTATTAGAAAAGAAACTTTATTCGTCGGGATAAAAGGCAGCTTTCGATCATCAGATAAATCTCGAAACATTTTCTCATTTGAATACGATTCAAAGGCATCTTCAATTGAAAACGCATCAATATTACTTGCTTGATACAATGCAATGACACCTGGCTGCCGCTTATCGAACATAGTCTCTGGCATAGAAAATTGTTGCCATTGTACTTTTAAATAGTTTCGATAAATAGGATTAGACAGCCATGGCTCATAAATAGGCAAACCTGCGGATTTATTTTTTCGACAAACGATCGAAGCCCAAGCAGCTAAAAAATCATTTTTTCGAGCATAAATAGTTTTGCCTTCATGTAACTCCAGACCATATCTCGACCATGATGATTCACAAATCGGTAATTCCAATTGTGATTGTAAATACCCCGAACCAAATACGATTGTCATGCAAACATGTGCTTCTAATGAAAGTCGAGCAGCTAGTCGGGTTTCGGCTTCAAGAGCATCTCGATCAGAAGATCCCATCGACAAATAATCCAGATACTCAGATCGAGCTCGATTATAATCTTGAATTAATTCTTCTTGCGATATTTTTTCAGAAAATTCGAGTCCTTCAATATTCGTAGACTCGATGACATGCAAGAACAAGCACCTCGCAACCATCAGTTGGTCTTCCTTAGTGTAATTTGATTTTTTTAATAAATTTTCTGCTGAATATTTCCAAGCACCTTCATATCCATATTGAGGTATCAAATCTGCCCACACAGCAAATTCTTCATCCAAATAATATAACAACGCCTCTTCCACATAATTATCTAAATAGAAACCATCAGGATCTCGACCATCTAAATCTTTTGGACCAGAATATTTCCCCTTCAATTCTATAGGAAAAGTATATAGCTGAGCATTTGATTTTTCAGCTCGCAATTGTTGTGATTTCTTTATATCAGTTAAAACCCAGCTGCCATCAAATCGCTCAAACCGCCAGCGAGGTCCAGGTTTTAATTCTGGATTAGCAGAAAAGACGCCACGGATGGCATCCTCGTATGTCATTTGTGCAGAGCAGAAAGACGCAATACAAATTAATACAATTGAATAAAAATATCTCAAGTTCATAATAATGACTACAAGCGAATACAAGAAACGTAAAAATCAGTACGTATTGTATTTCTGAAACAATTTTTATGGGCCATCCGCCCCGCTTTGCGTGGCGGTCGCTACCCCGACTACTCAGGGTTGTGCTACGTGGCTCGCTATTCGCTCGGCTGCTGCGCTCCGCTTGCATCTAGCAGAGCTACCACTTCGCAGCGCTTGTCCATCAGAGTGCGACAGATGCTGGCTGAGGGATAGTAGGCAGCGCGAATGCAGTGAGCGGATTTTTTCGTTTTATTATCAAATAATAAAACGAAAAAAGCTAGGCTACCGTACTGCCGAAAAGCCCGACCGCAGCTTTGCTGCGGCAGCCCCAAATAAATAATAATTTATTTAAATTCTGCTTCGCGCTTCATCTTAAACGCGTACAAAGCAAATGAAGCCAGCCAATGCTGTCCTGCATAATCGCCATCTGTTATTTTAGAAAGTGAAAAATCAAGATGCTCTGTCGCGATATTGTAGGCATGAGCATTCTCTTTAATTGGATACAGACACCATGCACGCGAGAAGTTTAATCCGTCAAGATGTACGAGTTTCCCGTCTGATCGATCGTTTATTTGACCAGGCTCAAGCGTGAGTGTTTGATTAAATAATTCTGGAAGAAAAGCTGCTGCCCAAGTATTAAATTCTTCCTCAGACAAAACCTTACCCATAATACCAAGCTCTTGCAAACAAGGAGATAAAAAATCGTAGCCGCTCGGCTCCCAAGAAATCGGGCATCCTGCATCATTTAAATAAAAACGACGTGCATGTTGTTCTATTGAATTTCGCAATGCATTATCTCCAATAGTCACAGCATAATCATGCGCAAAGCTTAATCCAAATGCTGTATTACTGTGCTCGCCAACACGAATTGGATACACAAGTTTTGGTAAATACTCGATATAAGCATTTGAAATGTACTCAACAAGCGGCTGTAGATTTGATTCCCATTTTCTCGCTTTAGGATGATCCCAAGTATGTAATTCTTCTTGGAGTTTGAGCAGCCATGCCCAGCCATATGTACGCTCAAATGAAGCTGTATTTTTATTTAATGAAAAATACCCAACTTCTGTTTTGATATTTTCTGCTGTCAGATTTTGGTCGATTAATTCTATTATTTGATCTCGCTTTTCAAGCTCTGGAAATTCTTTGAGTAAATAAATCAAAGACCAATGTCCATGCACAGCCGAATGCCAATCAAAGCAGCCATAAAATGCTGGATGATGGACTTGCGGTAAGGCAAGATCAGACTCTTTTGCAATGATAATTCCTGACTTATATGGAAATGGCGTTTGTATACATCCAAGTGGCAGCTCAGCTAGCCGATTTGCTTCAGCGAGCGTTAGATTGACTTCAGCTTGAGTTTTATCTGGCATATTGTGTGGATCTTGATCTTGTGTTGTGTCACAAGAATTCATAAAACAAAAAATGAATAATACAAAAGCAGCTAAAAAAGAAAAACGATTAGTCATCAGCGGTGAGAAGTAAAAATGAAAATTGTAGGCAATATACCAGAAATGGAATTTTCTTAGGAAAATACCAAACGAGTTTAAGACCTTCTACAATTAAAATTCTAAACAATTTTAAATAGAGAAAAAGCCGCGGCTTGATAACGATAAAATTCGCTTGAAAGTCACTTCGGGCATCAATGACAAGATCAGCAATGCCCATGAGCATACAAAGCCGATTAAAAAATAATGCAAACGCATCGCGCTCGTCTATTTGCATGATTGTCAATGGCAGCTCAGCGGTGGCGTGCCCTTCTTTTAATATGAAGTCGAGCAGCTCTTCCTCCGACTCGGTATGGCGTTTCAATTCTGTAAAATGAAAAATATCATGCGCTGCTTGATGAAATCGATCAACAACATTTAATTCAACAACAATTGATTTTAGCATTTGAATTCGATCAGTCAATTGTTGATTAGCCGCTTCACAATTCCAAACATCAGAATCATCTTGTAAATAGTGCAAAATGGATTGAGTAATCGTATCGCGCGCTTCTTTAGTCGGTAAAATATCAATAGAGGCATCGACTTCATCAATACATAAAATAAGATGATCGAGCATAAGTTTTTCGCGCGGCTCAACTGTAATTTTATACGCACCAGTTAGGACATGAAATTCGTCACTAAGTTTTTTGTACAAAGAACGAGCGGCAGACCAATCAACTTCGACTAAATAGTCATCGTTATTCTTAATGTATGAATGCTTCAATTGCACATACAAGTATACTCAAAGAAAAAGAAATACTCGATACGCCCTCCTGGACAAGCGCTGCGAAGTGGTACGACCGTAGGGAGTAGACGCGAAGCGGCCGAATGAATAATGAGCCACGTAGCATAGCGACCCTAGATTTAATTCGAGTGAATATTCGCTCGAATTAAATCTAGGGATGGCCCATTATTAAACCATAAAATGCTCTAATCTTGATTTTGCCTCACGCCAACTAGGATAATATGTTGTAAGTAATTTATAAAAAGACTTGCTGTGATTTAAATATTGCAGATGACACATTTCGTGTGCGATCACATACTCAATACATTTTTTTGGGGCTTTTATTAATTCTGTATTTAGCGTGATTTTACCGTGAGCATTACACATGCCCCACTTCGTATCCATCCATTTAAATGAGAGTGTAATTTCTTTTTGAATTATTGGCAACATTGCGAGAGTCCATTTTTCAAAAAGCGTATGAAAATGTATGGTTGCTTTTTGTTGATACCAATTGTGAAGTAAATGCTTTATTCGTTTTTTATTCAACTTATCTGTGGTTCTGATGACTAAGTAACCACTATATAATTTTACTGACTCTTCTTTTGACTCAATTATTTTCAAGCGGTATTGTTTACCTAAGTAAAGATGAGTTTCACCAGAAATAAATTTGCGCGGTGGCGTCAATGGATGAAATGAAAGAAAAAACTCTTTCTGCTTAATAATCCAATTTGCTTTACTCTTGACTTTTTCAATCACTGCATTTTCTGTAGTATTGAGTGGGGCGGTAATTTCTACATGCGTATCTGGAAACACCTTAATACCAAGTGTTTTTCTGTCAGAATATGTTAAGTCAAATTCAATGACTGTCGTACCATACTGGATCGTCTTTTTCATGAATTGTACTTGACTTGCGCTACTTTGATAACTTCTTCGATGAGCTCATCAATTTTGGTCCAATTGGTCTCTATATCAAACTTTTGATGTAATTCATATAATTGTTCTCCAAGTTGGATATTCATTTGCCCGAGGATATCATCATTTGAAATCCAATCAACAATCTCTTTGCTATCGATAAAAACAATCTGCTTGATGATTTCATCAATCGCTAAACCTACTTCTATATGGAAAGGAGTTTTTACTAATACCTCATCAGTAAATATTTCTTTACTAAAATTATAGAATGCTATTGCTGCTTCATTATTGACAAGTTCTTCTGGAGCATCATGAGTCCGACCAGAAAGGAATTGATCTTCCAGTTCTTTTGCTTTTTTTAGATACTCTGCTTCACTAAGTCGTTTTTCATAATAATCCGAAATCGTTTTTCGTATTAAATCAGCTAATTTTTTAAAATAGATCGGATCTTCGCGCATCTTCATATTGATCGCCTTGATCGTCCTGCTTGATATGTGATCAGCTTTAGCAGCTGTACCAGTTATTTTTTCGACTTCTGCCTCTCGTTCCTCTTTATCAAAGATATTGACCATCTCTGTTACCTTGAGGATATCGCCCTCTGTAGAGATATGCTTATTGATGAGTTCCTGTATTTGAGGCTCAAACTCTTTATACGATAAGTCATCATTAAATCGCCGTTTGACATCGACACGTAATTTTAGAAAAAAACGGGCATCACGTTTATATGTGTCTATTTTTTCTGGCTCTGTAGAATTCACAAATTTCACAGAAGAAAGAGCCATTTTGAGCAAGCGTGTAAATACACTTAATTTTTCGTAAAATGTATTGCGAATATCTTCCATCGCAAGATATTCTTGATACGCGGTGACTTCTACTGTTTTATCTCTGAGGCTTTTGAAAATATCCCATACCTCTGAGTGCGCTTGTGGCAGCTTTTTAATTTCTTCAGTAATATTTGTCAGGCTGCCTTTTAAATCATCTTCATCAAATTCGCTTAGGCCAGAGTACGTACTAAGCGCATCGTCAAGATTTTCGAGATTGCCATAATAATCAATTATATATCCGTAATCTTTACCTGGGTAAACTCGATTGACTCGTGCGATTGCTTGCAGTAATGTGTGCTCTTTGAGTGAGCGACACAAGTACAATACTGTATTATTGGGAGCGTCAAAACCTGTCAGCAATTTCGCTACGACAATTAAAATTTCTGGATGCTCACGTTTTTTAAATTGATTGATAATAGCGCTTTCATAATTTTTGAGATTGCCATATTTATCAATCATTGCAGCAAAGTATTTGTCTTCCATCTCTTTTGCTTCGTCTTGCTGATGGTAGGCGTCTTCTGTTCCTTCGCGCTGATCTGATTGTGTTACGATGACCTCTGATGTCACCATTCCGATTTTGTCTAAGTATTTTTTATAAAGTAAAGCTGTTTTGACTCGTGGTGCAACGAGCTGTGCTTTTGGCTTGTAAGTATCATTATTAGTTTGGAAAAAATCTCTGTAATGCTCACTGATATCCCAAGCTCTCTCATAGATGACTTGATCGGCTCTGTTGAGCTGATCGATCGTATTAAATTTTCGTTTTAAAGCCGCTTTACCGTAGTCAGTTAAAGGCTCAGCTACTTTTTCGAAAAATCGATTAATTGGGCCTTCATTAAGTGTTATTTGATTGTGCCGCCCCTCATAGAGTAATGGCACGACTGCACCATCAGCTACAGCATCCAAAACGGTGTACGGCAAGCCAATATATCCTCCAAATTTTTGTGCTGTACTTTTTTCACTTTTCATTAATGGCGTACCCGTAAATGCAATAAAACAGGCATTGGGGAAGACCCGCTGCATACTGACATTAAATGAGCCATATTGTGTGCGATGCCCTTCGTCTATTAATACGAATATATCAGGTGATGTGAGCGGCTTTTTTATTTGCTTGACAGCTGCTTCAAATTTATTGATAATACTTGTGATAATAGCATCACCAGAATCAGTCAATAATTCACTGAGATGTGATCCTGTCTTTGCCTGGATCACTTCTTTTTGGCATTTTTTAAATGTGCCGGCTATTTGGTCATCTAAATCAATACGATCAGTGATCA
>JAHDHF010000071.1:0-1342 GCA_020631455.1 Saprospiraceae bacterium | reverse complement strand
CATTTTTTAAATGTGCCGGCTATTTGGTCATCTAAATCAATACGATCAGTGATCAATACAATTTTTGGATTGGTAATGTATTTATTGGCTGCAAGCATCTGCGCGAGCATCACCATTGTCAAGCTTTTGCCGCTGCCTTGTGTATGCCAGATGACACCACCTTGCCGCTTGCCTGTTATATCCAATTTTTCGACGCGCTGCATCGTCGCACCGACAGCAAAATATTGCTGGTAGCGAGCCACTTTTTTAATACCATCATCATAGACAATATAATTGCGTATGATATCTAATAATCGTGACGGCTCACAGAGCGAAAACAATAATTTGTCTTGCTCGGTGACGAGTCGCTCTTCTTTTTCGATCTTATCAAAAAAAGGCTTAGCATAGCTGTAGCCAAATTTGCGCTCTCCGTAAAGCTGCTTTTTTACTGAGCGATCAAGTGGTGTATTTTTTATTCGTTTTAATAATTGCGTATAATCAGACTCGCGCTTGCTGCTTTGAAATTGCTCTTTCCATGTTGCCCAAAATTCTTTGCTTGTACCTGTGGTCGCATATTTGCCATCATTGCCAGCGATAGAAAGTAATAAAGACGAGTACACATATAAGCCGCGGATACCGTCTTTACTAAAATTGCGGATGTGCTGCTCGATAGCTAATTCTGTAGGCGTCTTTGTGCCCTTGAGTGCAGGTGATTTGCACTCTATAATCACCATCGGTATACCATTGATATAGAGCACAACATCTGGACGATAGGTGTCAGCCCGACCTGTGCGTGTCACTGATAATTCTTCAGTGACATGAAAGGCATTCTTCTCCCAATTGCTCCAATCAATAAATTGAAGTGTGTAACTTTTTTTATCGCCGTCTATGGTTTGCTCAAATGACTTGCCGAGTGTCAACAAATCATATAAAGCAGCATTGGCATTGATAAAGCCATCGTGAAGTGGCAGATTTTTTAAAGCAAGTACAGCGGAGGAAATATTAGAATCAGAAAATTGATATGATTTTCCTTTGCGTTGTATTGTATTGATCTTTTTGAGCTGCTCTTTGATGACATCTTCAAATAAGACTGCTGAGCGCTTGCCGCCGCGCAGTGCATCAGCCTCAGCAGGCGATACGTATGTATAGCCCATACTGACGAGCAGCTGGATGGCTGGTATCTGTGATACGTGATCTTCTAAAAATGATGGTGTCATGCTCATATCTGTACACGTTTTTGTCCTGTGAGGAGCTGCTGCATCAGCCCTTTTTTCTGCTGCTGGAGTTGATCCACATAATTGAGCATCTGCTCGATCTCTGCATCAGCTTGAGTGAGGACTTGAGCAATAGCAGTTTGTTCTTT
>JAHDHF010000070.1 GCA_020631455.1 Saprospiraceae bacterium | reverse complement strand
GGAATATACGCTAACACAAGATCAACTATCGTAAACCATAGTGGCCCTGTGATCATATAATTAATAGCGATGCCGCCGAGTAGAAATAATGCTCCAATCACAAATGCGAAAATCATCTTATGCTTTGGAGCAATAAATGCAGCCACAGCTGAACCGACAAGTGTGCCGAGTGCATGAGCCAAAAATGGAAAAATAAAATACTCAATCGACAAGGTCGGCATCACAGCAGAAAGCGCATCCATATCATTGATATCAACACCGTCGATCGGAAAGAGTCGATGACCAAGTTGTATTAAACCCATATTTAAAACACTGCCAAGCAGCCAGCCAATTATAGGCGCAAGTATATATCGGAGAATATTCATCGAATTGTGTTGTTAATTGTGCCATTCAAGATATGCTGTTTTGAATTGCGCTGCTATAAAACCATCTCTGTACATATTTGCCCTTTCGGACAAGCGCTGCGAAGTGGTAGCCGAAAGGCTAGACGCGACACGAAGTGAGCGGCCGAGCGAACAGCGAGCCACGAAGCATAGCGACCGCGCCGAAGGCGCGGATGGCCCAATACCACTTGACCAATAAAGGCACTGAGCTTCGTATTTCTTGGCTTACTTTCGGGTTTGATCCTAGACCTTTCAATCTCTTTGTATGAATTATCTCACCGTTGAAGACGTCTCCAAGCAATACGGCGAGAAAACGCTCTTTGAGAAGATTACGTTTTATATCACGAAGGGCGATAAGACGGCGCTGATCGCACGCAATGGAAGCGGTAAATCAACGCTGCTGAGATTGATCGCTGGATTGGAGCAGCCTGATGGTCAAGCCGGGCGCATCGATGTGCATCCAAAGATTAAAGTTGGCTTTTTGGATCAAAGTCCTGACTATGCTCCTGATATGACGATCTTGGACGCTGTGCTCTCGGGAGATGATCCTGTGATGATCGCAATTCGCAATTATGAGGCGGCAAGTCTCAATCCTGACGATACAGAAACGTTCCAGAAGGCGCTCGATGCGATGGAAACGACCAAGGCTTGGGATGCCGAAGTGCGACTCAAAGAAATGCTTGGCAAATTGCATTTGCATGATCTGACGCAGCTAATGGGCACACTCAGTGGTGGTCAGCAAAAGCGCGTCGCTCTAGCGGCCGTTCTCGCGATGGAGCCTGATTTTTTAATTCTTGATGAGCCAACAAACCACCTTGATATAGACATGGTGGAATGGCTCGAAGAATATTTATTGCATCCCGGTATTAGTATTTTGATGGTGACGCACGATCGGTATTTTTTGGATCGTGTTTGTAATACAATTCTGGAGCTTGATGAAGGCGTGATGCATCGATATTCGGGTAATTATTCTGAATATCTCGAAGCTAAAGAACTGCGCGAAACAATAGAAGCAAAAACGCTTGATAAAAATAGAAAGCTGCTCAAAACTGAGCTTGAATGGATGCGCCGTATGCCGAAGGCGCGCGGCACAAAAGCAAAGTCACGTATTGGCTCGTTTTATAAACTCCGCGAAGAAACGCTCAAGACGCGCAATAATGACGAATTAAAAATCGAAATACAAGAGCAGCGTCTTGGAAGTAAAATTATTGAGCTGCATAATATTTCTAAAAAGTATGGTGATAAATTAATTCTCAATCCATTCTCGTATAAATTTAATAAAGGTGAGCGCGTCGGAATCGTGGGTCCAAACGGCGCTGGGAAAAGTACATTTTTGCGATTGATTACTGGACAAGAAAAATCTGATACAGGAAAAGTTGTTATCGGAGACACAATACAGTTTGGTCATTATAAACAAGAAGGACTCAATCTGCCGCAGGATAAAAAAATGATTGAGGTCATCCGTGATGTAGCAGAATATATCCCGCTAACAAAAGGAAGAAAATTATCAGCTGTCCAGCTGCTTGAGCGATTTATGTTTCCGAGGAGTAAGCATTTTGTCTATGTCAGCCAATTAAGCGGAGGCGAGCAACGGCGCTTGTATTTACTTAAAGTATTAATGAGTAATCCGAATTTTTTAATACTTGATGAGCCGACAAATGATCTCGATATTTTGACATTAAATGCGCTCGAAGATTTTCTCGCCGATTATCGTGGCTGCTTGATTGTCGTTTCGCATGATCGATTTATGCTTGATAAAGTCGTTGATCATTTATTTGTGCTCGATGGCAAAGGCGGTGTCAAAGACGTGCTCGGCAGTTACAGCGAATTCCGCGACAAACGTGCAGAACTCCAAGCAGCTGACAAACCAAAAAAAGAAGCAAAGGCTGAATATATTCCACCGCGCAAGCAGAATGCGCCTCAGCTCAGCAAAGAGCAGAAAAAAGAACTCCGAAAACTCGAGCGCCTCGTCGAAAAGCTCGAAGTCGAAAAAGAAAACCTCCTTGCTCAATTATCGGCTGGCGATTTATCTGGCGACGAAATAAATAACGTCTCCAAGCAGCTTGGAGACGTTCAGAACAAACTCGATGAAGCCGAGCTCCAATGGATGGAACTCGCCGATCAAGCGTGATTATCGGCTTGTCTGTAATGCAGGCAAAACATCAAGATCAAGCATCGTTCCTTCGAATTCTATTCTCGGATCATCCGCTTGTACGAGCTCGCTGAGTTCGTACACATTTGTATACCCATAACCGACGAGATTAATAAATGTCGGTACATTGAGTGCCAAAGGCGGAGCTTTCATCATAAACTCAGCTGGATCACCGCCGATGTTATTATTACAATAAATCAAAATACGAGTATCTTTTGATGGAATCACTTTTGCCAATTTTTCATCAGCAAAATCCGAGAAATTTAAATGCTCAGCGCCTTTAATGTGCTTGCGATTATAGCCGCCTTGCGAGCGTGTATCGAGGATAATTGTGTTTTCATCCTCCGCCATCTCAAGCCAAGTATCGAGATCGACAAGGCGCGTCTTACGATATGATTCTACATCTTCTGTTAGCTTTTCAAAACCTTCATAATCTACAAGCGAAGGCGGCACAGACTGTTGCGATTGTGCTATTAAAAAACCGCCACCTACACAGACAGCTCCAAATATGGCAAATAGAAAAAGGGTACGACGATTCATGCTCTTGGGGTTTTGTATTCGTTTTAAGAAGTGAAATATCACTCTTAAAAACGAAAAAAAGCATCTCGTCGCACCCTTCAGTGCGTTAATAAAACGTCAATTACTTATTGAGGCACGCCATACACTTCTTCGTATGGCTGTAAGACGACCCAACCTTCACCTTCAAAATGGAGTTGGAATCCTTCGCCAGATCCGCGACCAAGGAAGTCTTTGATCGAAATATCAGTTTTGATTTTTGGCTGCAAATTACCACTCCATGCGACAGTCGCAGACGGATCAGTAAAGACAGGTTTACCTGGTCTGACCATCAATGTGATCGGTGTGCCGTGTGTCGTAAATGCACACATACCAGAGCCGCTCACTTTCACATTAAACAAGCCACCACCGAGCATACCAGCAGCACTCTTCATCATTTTGATGTCGTGATCGAGCGTGTCTTGTAGCGCGAGCAAGTCATTACCATTCACAAAAATCGTATCATCACTCATATCAATGATTCGCACACGCTTGCCGTCGTCAGCAAGATAGACAGCACCTTTACCAGTCGCACTCATGAGCGAAGCACCTTCTCCAGTCATCTTCTTTTTCAAGAATTTTCCGATGCCACCAGCGAGCGAGCTTTGACGCTTGAATTTAACATCTCCCGTATAGCCGATCATGCTACCGAGTTTCATCCAGACCATCCCGTCGAGATTAATCTCGAGCGTTTCAGGATTTTCTAGTTCAAAAAATCCATTGCGTTCATCGCGTTGTGCCGTCTCTTTAATAAACGACTCAATTGTATACTTACCCATGAGTGTATTTGTGAGGTTAAAAATGAAAATCAAAAATACTCTTTCCCATTGAATACTTTCAGATACATTTTACACACCAATATGAATGAGGGATTATGGGCATCCGCTTCGTTTCACTTCGCGGCGGGCTATGCGGCAGTACGGTACCTAGCTTCATGCTATAAATCCCCGCACTGAAGTACGGGGCAAATTATAGCATGAATCCGCCCTTCGGGCGCTGCCTACTATCCCTATGCCAAGCAGCTATTTACCACTTATAGCATTTGACATCGCCACGTTTTGCATTATTTTGATATTGGCCGCCACTTCGATTTCGTTTACTCAATTCAAACGGATTTATTTTTAAAGCAACATAAAAATCCGATCCAGTAAATTGTTGCTGTTCTTTTACGATACTTAATAAATTGTCACTTCCTAAGGTCAGTGGCCCGAGTCGCAATGAAGTTCCTAAATGAAAATTTCGATCATCATATAACACAAGCGGAACAGAAACACCAAACCAGCGCTTTTCAAATCGCGGCGTCACAGCAAACATATTGGCGCGCTTGAGCATCGGTTTTCCAAAACTGATACGACGAACAAGCGAAGCATTTACATAAATATTATCGGTTAGCGAGACATCAGCTTGCACACTTAATGCGGTTGGCAATGCAATAGAAAATGAATTGCTAGAAAACGATGCAGTAGAATCTGATAAGGCTTGGCTGCTAATTAATTCAAATAGATCTTCTTCACTTGTCACTGATTCAAACTCACTCAATACAATATTGTACAAATCATTTGTATTGACAGTATGCAAAGCTGCTCGCTTCTTAAATTTTATTTGCCCGGCATCAAGAATTGAAGCGCCGATTTTCCATTTGTACGATCCGTCATCATAAGAATTGGTGTATGTAAATCCTAGATCGAATCCAAAACCGCTTCCATTTCTTTGGAAATCGTAGCTACCATTTTCTATGTCAATATTTGTAGCATATCCAAATGAAAGCTCACCTCCATTTATTTGTAATGAATCATCACTTGTAAAAGCAACGCCTACTGATTCGTGGTTTTTAAAGAAAGCAGCTTCATAGCCTTGTAGATATTTTATATTTCCGCCTAGAGCAAATTCACCAGAATTATTCTGGAAAATAGTTTGAGCGTAGTTCACTCCAATCTCACTCCACGTCATAGAAGCAACTTGAAATTTATCGATTTGAAATTCTTGATTTTCAAGCTGCCGCTCAAGTTCATAATATCCTAACGCTGCTGGTATCTTTTGAGCACTTGTCACACTCCGCACATTCGTAAAGAGGCCAAATGATCGCCCATTCATTGACACCATAAATGAAGGCCCTAGAATTTTTGTATTGACATAAGCAGATTTTTTACGCTGATTATCATAAAAATCAGCATACAGAGTATTTGGATCAGGGCTGCCTTCCAAGTCTCCGATATATTCAATGTTCGAGTTGCGATTCTTCAGCAATTTAATCAGGCTCGCGTCTTGGATATACGCATAATCATTATCTGCAAAAAGACCTACGCCTATGAGATTAATATCCCATTTTAAAGGACTAGTAGTATTGGCTGCTGGATTGAGATAAACACTATTGACGCCCGAATATCGCTCTACTTGCAACCCAAGCTGCTCTTGAGCAAATAACGATGCAGAAATACTAGAACATAAAAGAACAAGGGAGCTTACTTGAAGGAAAATTCTCATACTACACAGGTTTAGAGCACATTGCATTATCTGATCTCGCAGATTCATCGCAATGGCTCATTCAAAAAGATGGTACGTGTGTATGTATGATTATATAGGCAGCTCGTTTTTACGTTGTCCTACTTATACGATCTGCAGATAGAGTTTAGTATGAATGTGTAGAATTATTTGAACTAAAACGGTATAGTCGTGGCGAATGGTTAAGTAGGTTAAGGTAAATAGGGAATTTCGTTTTTGTTGTCTTTGTTTGATTTCGACATCAATTCAAATTGTTCTCTATTTAAGAATACTGTATGCAAATCATTTCCACCATATAGTAAATAGAATTGCTTGTCGATGTTTTTACCCTTCAATATATTATTAACAGTTCTGAAAAAATTGCGAGGTCCAACATCCCAATATTTTCCTTCTGGAAAGTCACTTTCATCATATAGCTTTACCTTTCTACCATTTATACTTACTTCAAAAGACTCCTCAAAGCCCTCTTCTTTTTGCACAGTTAGCTCTAGTTGATATGATGCTAATTTCTGATTCAATTCTAGCAGAAAGAAATCGAAATTGAATTCGCAAAGTTCTTCAGCGTCGACATGAGTTAATATAGATTCATCATAGAAGTCAATCGCATTCTTACTAGTTTGTATTTCTTTGTTTTTGGCTTTATTAGTATTTGATTTTTTAGTGCAGCCCGCGATAAGGAAAGCCAACAATAAAAATAGAATTAGTAGAAAGAAAAATGTGTACTTCATAGTCTGAATTTATTAAATCAATTTTTAGCCAAAATCGTAAACAGTGGTCACTATGTTTTTTGAAGTTAATTGCTCTTCAATAATAGGTTGGATAAGCTCCCACTTACCTCCCGCAAGTCCGCATCCTATTCGCGGCATATGTATAGACGCGTTTAGTTGCAACGCTTTTTTGAAAACTTCATTAAGTCCTTGTTCTATCGCTTCATATCGAATAGGAGGCTGTTTGTTTTTGCCTCTATAAATATCTCTTTGGCCGATTAAGTTAGCTATCCAAATATCATCTTCTACTTGTACAAACTGTACTTTACCTAACTCAAAATCGTCTTGAGATTTATACCATTTTCTATACTCAGCTTCGGGTGCTTTCCATTTTTTAGATAACGCCATTACAAAGCCTTTACCCCAGCCTCCGATGTCATTGCAGATATGAACTATTATTTTATTTCCTTCTCCGATTGGGCTTGTAGCATCTCCGTTTACAAAATTTAAATTTTTCATTTAGATAGTTCTTGTTGATTTTGACAAAACTACTTAACAATTGCATATACTCGGACAAGCGCTGCGAAGTAGTGCGCAGCAGGTGCCGCATAGCGGAAGCCGAGCGAATAGCGAGCTACGTAGCACAACCCTGAGTAGTCGGGGTAGCGACCCTTTTCTAGTCTTGAATAAACATTCAAGATTAGAAAAGGGATGGCCCATAAAAAACTACTAATTATTCTAACATAAAATAGAATTGCATTTTATCCATTAATTAAAAAAGCCGTGTGAATGTATTCACACGGCTTTTTTAATTCGTTATGGAAGATTGGCTTAATTTGCCTGTACCATATTGACATCCATGGTTGGATATGGGATATTGACACCTTTTTGGTCAAATGCCTTTTTGATTTCTTCATGAAGGAAGAAATATGTATCCCAATAATTTGCACTTGGTGTCCAGACGCGTACTGCAAAATTTACGCTGCTATCTCCGAGCTCATTGACAAGAATATCATGCTCACGATCAGTCAATGCCGTTGGGCAACGCTTAATCACATCTTTGATTGTGCTGCGCACTTCGTCGATATCATCACCATAGCCTACTCCAAATGTTGTGTCTACACGGATCACTCCTTTCGTAGAGATGTTTTCGATTGGACCAGTGCTGAGAGCACCATTCGGGATGATGATTGTTTTGTTGTCGGGCGTAACGAGGATCGTGTTGAAGATCTGAATCTGCTCAACGACTCCTGTAAATCCTTGAGCCGAGATTAAATCACCGACTTTGATTGGCTTAAAGATCAAGAGCATAACGCCACCAGCAAAGTTACCGAGGCTGCCTTGTAGCGCCATACCAATAGCAAATGCAAGTGCACCAAGTACTGCTACAAATGAAGTCGCAGCTACTCCAAGTGTTTGTGCCACAGCGATGATGAGCATGACTTTGAGCGCCACACTAAATAGCGATTTTAAGAATGGTTGGATCGTAGAATCGACTTCGCGCTTATTAAGTATTGCACCAAAGAGCTTCGTTAGTTTTCCAATGATCCAAAATCCTACGATAAGGAGGATAATTGCTAAGACGACTTTACCTGCATATTGCGTGATAAGCGGCCAAATTTGAGTCATGTCTGGCATGTTGTGTTTTGATTATAAGGTTATAGAAAGGTGATAGAACACTGTATGAGACGAACTCACTACTTGAAGTCACTTAAAATTTCCATTAAATGAAAAAGCTCCTAAACCTTCAAAAGGTTAGGAGCTTTTTTGAGCTGCCGAAGCAAACAAATTATTCTGAAATAACAATTTGCTGAACAGTCGATGACGCTTGGTTATTGATTTCGAGGAAGTAAACACCTGCTCCGAATTCTGAGACATCGATTGTGCTTACAAAGCCTCCTTGCTCATCAGAATTAAGAACGAGTTGTCCTAAATTATTGTACAATTTAATTTGAGTAAGTCCTTCATATGTACCGAGATCAATATTCATAACAGATGAAGCTGGATTAGGCCATATGCTGATTGCAGGATTGCCTTCGCGGTTGATGACTGCACTTTGAGAGTAGTCATACGTTTCGTCCAAATCAACTGATTTGAGTCTGTAGTAGTAAACACCTTCAGAAGAAACTGGATCTACAAATTGGTATGCGCTTGGTCCAACAGCTGCTGTAGTACCTACTGTAGTGAAGTTAACGCCATCTGTGCTACGCTGAACATCAAAATGCGAAACATTAATCTCGGTTGCCGTTTCCCATTTGATTAGATTTCCGTTTGTTTGAGCAGAGCCTTCAAATGAAAGGAGCTCAATAGGAAGTGCACAGTTTTCGACGATGACTTCTTTAAAAAGTGTGTCTGCTGCTGGAGCTACTGCTAAACCATCTTGACGAGATACTGTATATGCGACCATGTGAGTACCAACACCTGCTGTCATAGGATCAAATGAAGTACCTGTTACACCAGGGCCAAAGAATGTACCACCAGTCGTACCTGTGGGCGTTAATGTGGACGCAGGGTCATCAAGGCAATATGTAGCAGCTAAACCATCATAGGTAACGATCGGCTTCACGACGAGTTCTATTGTATATGATGCAGGGTTGTCATTTTGAACAATAGGGAAAAGCCCACAAACAACTACATCTGCAAGGAAGTCAATTACAATATTGAATGTTCCAATTTCAAAAGGGAAGCCAGATGCTTCAGCACAGCCCGCTATATTACCTCCTGCTGGTGGCGAATATGAGGCCTGATTGGTTGCTACAGTTATTCCTATTGGCATTCCTGAAAACGTGAAATTGTCTACATTAGTAATTCGGATATTAAGACCTGCTGGCTGAGTTGGGTCAATAAGTGTAGCAGCAAAACACTCGTCTGTAATGACAAATGACTCAAAATCACTATAAGCTGTAGCGATGGTGCCGCATACAAGAGCTGTGTCACAAATGCCGCCATAAGCAGGCAAACTTGCTAAACAATTGACGGGTGTACATTGAGCAGATAGCTGGCTCATTAGTCCAGCACTTGCAAATGCAAGAATGAGTAAAAAACGATTCATAATTGTTTGGTTTAGGGAACGAAGCTACGTCACAAATTCAGGCAGATCATCTTTTCTTTGAAACCTTAACACTCGGACAAGCGCTGCGAAGTAGTGCTGCTTGCAGCAGACGTGAACATCGTGAACGGCCGAGCGAATAGCGAGCTACGGAGCATAGCGACCCGAAATGAGCATCGCGAATGAAGGGATGGCCCCAGTTTATTCGTTATGTAATGTTCATCTTTGTGCTATGCGTATAGGCTTATTTTTTGGTTCGTTTAATCCGATCCATACGGGACATTGTATACTTGCATCGTATATGGCTACGGAGACTGATCTCGATCAGGTCTGGCTGGTGGTTTCTCCGCACAATCCGCATAAAGAGCGAAAAACGCTTGCAAATGATTATGATCGGCTTCACTTGGTAGAACTAGCGCTTGAAAATCACTCTTCCGTCAAAGCAAGTAATATCGAGTTTGGGCTGCCGAAGCCTTCATATACAATTGATACATTGACCTATCTAGAGGAAAAATATCCTCAGCATGAATGGGTATTGATTATGGGTGGCGACAATCTCATCTCATTACCGAAGTGGAAAAATGCAAATATCTTGATGAAGCGCTACGACATCTATGTGTATACACGCCCTGGATATATCGTGCCGACGACGCCTGAAGGTGCGCGGGTGACCATATTTGATGATGCGCCTCAGATGAATATCTCGGCTACGTATATCCGTGGACTCATTGCTGACAAAAAAAGCGTGCGCTATCTGGTGCCTGATGCTGTGCGTGAGCACATTGAATCTGCTGGAATGTATAGGCGCAAACAGTAGCTCGGTGCTGTACATTTGTAGTCGCTATGCCACTCGATCAAATGGATGTCGATAATATGGAGCTGCCTGATGGCGGCACGGAGATGTCGTTTTTTGAGCACATCGAAGTACTGCGTTGGCATCTATTCAGAAGTGTGCTGTCTGTCTTCATTCTTGCTATTGTTTTTTTTGTTTTTAAAGACTGGATTTTCGAAAACATCATTTTTGGGCCTCGATATCCAGAGTTTATCACGTACAAAATTATTTGTGGCTTCTCTGAAATGATCGGCATGGGCGAGCGACTGTGTATGCAACCTACTGAATTTGAAGTGGACGCACTCGGTCTGGGTGAAGCATTTATTTTGACATTAAAGTCATCTGCTATTGGGGGCTTTATTGTGGCGTTTCCGTATATCATGTGGGAAATGTGGCGCTTTATTAAGCCTGGCTTGTACGAGAAAGAGCAAAAGAAAATGCGCGGCTTTGTATTAATCGTATCGGCTTTATTCTTTACGGGTGTTTTATTTGGTTACTATGTTGTGTCTCCATTTGCTGTCAATTTTCTAGTGAATTTTAGTGTACCTGATGTAGCAAATAAACCGCAGCTCTCTAGCTATGTCAATTACATGCTTTCGTTTGTGCTGCCAGCGGGGATCATTTTTGAGCTGCCTGTTCTTGTTTATTTTCTAGCCCGTATCGGATTGATAACTGGAAAGTTTATGCGCACCTATCGTAAGCATGCGATCATTTTAATTTTGATCATGGCTGCGATGATTACGCCTCCTGATGCTGTGACTCAATTTTTTATTGGAATACCGCTTTACTTCTTGTATGAAGTCAGCATCAGAGTAGCAGAGCGCGTAGAGCGTCAGAAAAAAGAAGAACTTGAAGAAGCTCTAGCGTAAATGAATATCCAAGCCATACAAGAATTCTTAAATACTGTTTTTGGTATTTCAGTAAGCGGTATCGTGTTACGCATTATTGCAATTGCTATAGTCTTGTTTGGCTGTTTATTGATTACAATAGTCACGAATCGCACAATTATTCCTTGGTATTCACGGAAACGAAAACTCGGTAAACAAGCTCGAGAATATATTATTCGC
This sequence comes from Saprospiraceae bacterium, assembly GCA_020631455.1. Taxonomy (GTDB): domain Bacteria; phylum Bacteroidota; class Bacteroidia; order Chitinophagales; family Saprospiraceae; genus JAHDHF01. Next base: position 2,177 of record JAHDHF010000070.1, on the reverse strand, counting down.
GCTTGGTCGATACTGATGTTTTTTGTTGCCATGTATTTAGTTCTTCGCTTGTCGACGATCGATTATATTTTTCAATCAGGTGACGGAAAAATTAAGTTTGCGATTAGTTCGCTTGCTTTAGCCGGTATTGTAGTTTGTTCGTTTCGAGTTATTCGATGGTTGATCACACAGGTTTTTCTGCGAACGTATTATTCCAAATACAACGTCGGGATTGGTGCTCAATTTTCGTTTAACCAACTCGTTAAATATTTTCTATACGTTTTTGCTTTTTTCTTGGCGATACAAGCCATGGGGCTTGATGTCACATTAATTTGGGGCGCGGCAGCAGCCTTGCTCGTGGGTATTGGTCTCGGATTGCAGCAAACTTTTAATGACATATTGAGTGGTATTATAATTTTATTTGAGCGGCCGCTGAAAGTAGGAGATATCATTTCTGTAGCTGGCTCAGCCGGTATCGTGACTCGCGTCGGGTATCGCACCTGTGAGTTGCGCACGAGTGACAACAAAGCTCTAGTCGTACCAAACAGCCACATAACGAATAACGACCTTATCAATTGGAATTTTAATGATAACATTATTCGAATAAGTATTAAAGTAGGTGTCGCGTACGGTACAGATACATCTTTGGTGAAAGAACTATTGCTCCAAGTTGTAGCAGAACATCCTCAAGTACTTGAAGATCCAGAACCGTTTGTTCGGTTTAATGATTTTGGCGCGAGCAGCCTCGACTTTGAAGTATATTTTTGGATTAAAACGAAGCTGGATATAGGTCATACACCGAGTGATTTACGCTTCAAAATTGACGAAGCATTTCGTAAACATTCGATCTCTATTCCATTTCCGCAGCGAGACATTTGGGTCCGCCAAAATCAGCTGCCGACAGAGTAGTATCTTGGTCGCATGGATTTGATGCCTGTCGACAAATCAGCTTTACGTGATTATCAACTCACACGCACGACGAGCAATCGATCGGCGATTTGTCATGCGCCGACGACAAGTTTGTTCTTTGGTATTGGGGGCGATGTGCTTGCCTGCTGTATGAGTCGCGAATATCCGCTTGGTAATATTAAAAATTCGACTGTCAAAGACATCTGGAATGGCTCAATCATGAAGCAGATGCGCAAAGACATGTCGCGCAATCAGCTCAACGAACCATGTAAATATTGCGTCCAACAATTGAATGGCCGCAATTTTAAAAACTTTCATGCAGCTAATTATGATCGTTACGTCGATAGGCGATTAAAACATTATATGCGACTTGGTAGGCGGCCAAAATATCCACGCATCATGGAATTTGAGTTGAGCAATATCTGCAATCTCGAATGCACCATGTGCAATGGTTTTTTCAGCAGCTCGATACGTAAAAATCGAGAAAATCTACCGCCAATCGAAACACCATACAACGAAGATTTCGCCCAGCAGCTTGAAGAATTTTTACCACATTTAACTGATGCAAAATTTCTAGGTGGTGAGCCATTTCTTGCTCCAATTAATTATGAAATTTGGGATCGCATTGCAGCAATCAATCCAGACATCGAAGTTCACATTACAACCAATGCAACAATTTTAAATAAGCGGGTCAAAGACTTACTCAATAAAATGAACGTAACATATATCGTTTCTATTGATTCGATAGAGCGCGACACATATTTACAAATTCGCAAAAATGCAGACTACGATCGTGTTATGGATCACGTCGATTTTTTTAGACAAAAATCTGCCGCGCGCAATCGCCCTGTCTCATTTGCAGTCTGCCCGATCACAACCAATCGCCTCGAGATGCCGAGCCTCATTGAGTATTGTAATCAACATGAGATGACCATTTATTTTAATACTGTCAGCTATCCTGAATCACTCTCACTCCGCATGATGCCGAGCCAAGATTTATTTCATTTAATAGAGCATTACACAACGAATCGACCCAATCCAGCTGGCCGCTACGGCGAGCACAATCTTGCCAAATTTGATGACCTTTTAAATCAAGTCAAATTTTGGGCAAACCAAGCACTCGCTCTCGAGTCAGTATAATTTTTTTATTCTTTATTTGGGCTGCCCTTCGCTACATTTTATTTCGCTCAGGTCGGGCTATACGCAGTACGGTAGCCTAGCTTTTTTCTTTTCTATTAAAAATAGAAAAGAAAAAATCCGCTTCGCTCCATGCTGTCGCTCGCGCTGCT
>JAHDHF010000240.1 GCA_020631455.1 Saprospiraceae bacterium | reverse complement strand
GTACCACGAGTCGAGCAGGTCAATGAAGACCTCGTAGGAGAAGCAGCTGCAATCCTAGAAAACGAAAATCTCACGGAAGAGCAGCGTCAGCAATTGGATCGGGAATATTCGACGCTCTTACAAGTGGTGCGCCGGGAAGATCGATTGCAAGAAATCGCCCAACATATCGTGTCGCACTATCCCTATCGGCTCGATGTGGTCGATGAAGAGGGACAGCGTAAGCCTATGAAAGCGATGGTGGTCTGCATTGATAAATTCACTGCGGTGCGCATGTATGAATTGGTACAGGCCGCACAAAAAGAGGCGATCAAAGATTTGAGGAAAAGTATAGCCCGCTCCCTACATGCCGAGCAAAAAGAAAGGGACAGGCGAGCCTTGAAATTCATGCAAGAGACCCAAATGGCGGCGGTCATCTCCCAAGAAGGCACGGAAAAAGAAGAGAAGGCAAAGTTTGAAGCGGTGGGCTTGAATATCAGCCCACACCGCAAATTGAAGGACTACCCTGATGAAGACGGGCGGAATATCGAAGATTTCTTCAAAGACCCCAATAGTACGTATAGAATTGTATTTGTCACCGCTATGTGGCTAACGGGTTTCGATGCCCCTTCCGTCTCTACGCTGTATCTGGACAAGCCCTTACAGAATCATACCTTGATGCAGACTATAGCACGGACGAACCGTGTTTTTGAAGGCAAAAAGAACGGTTTGATCATTGATTACTTTGGGGTTTTCCGAAATTTGAAGAAAGCGCTCGCTGCCTATGCAGAAGGCACAAAAGGCAAAGGCAAGGGAGAAGGCGAAGGGGAGGAATTTCCAGTACAGGAATTTGATTCCTTACTCGATCTATTGCGAGCTGCCATTGCAGAAGCCAAGGGCTATTGCGCCGAATTGGGCGCCGATATAGATGCTATTCATCAATTGGGTGAAAAAGGCTTTAAGGAAGTAGAATTATTTCAAAACTATGCCAATATCATCCTCACTAATGACGAGTATAAAAAGCAGTTGACGCTATATGTCAATTCTATATGCAGTTTATACGATTCTGCTAAACCAGAGATTTATGCCCACCCCGACATCAAGCGAGAAAGGGACGTACTGGAATATTTAAAAAAGGTCGTCGATCGACAAGTTGACCAAGATGAGGCCATCGAGCGGGCCAAGCAGCGTCTGAACGATTTATTGGACGAGAGCGTGCTTAGTAAAGGGGATCTAGAGGACATCAATGAACGATATATCATCGACCAATCGAAGCAGGTAGACTTGAGCCGATTGGATTTTGCCCGATTAAGGGCAGAGTTTCCCGAGAAAAAACATCAAAACATCCAGTTTGCCGATTTGCGGCATTTGCTAGAAGCCAAGCTGAAACAGATGCTCGCACAAAACAAGACGCGGGGATCCTTTTTGGAGCGCTTTGAAAAGATTATTGAGGATTACAACTCTGGCAGCATGGCACTGGAAGAAGCCTATGAAGCTTTGATCCATCATGCGGAGAACCTCAGCCAAGAAGCGACCCGTGCTGCCCGCAATGAGATGAGCGAAGCGGAGCTAGAATTGTTTGATCTATTGAAAAAAGACAAGCTCAGCAAAGCAGAGGAAAAAGCAGTCAAACTAGCAGCGTCAAAGCTGTTGAATATCTTATTCGACGCTCAGAACAAAATCTTGATCCAAGAGTGGCACAAAGAAAAAGCAACCCGTGAAATGGTCAAAAACGAAATTCGAAAGATACTCGGGCAAACCTTGCCTGAAGCGCCCTATGGTCGTGAGCTATTCGGTCAGAAAGTCGATTTGACCTTCCAGCATTTTTATGAGCTGGCAGAAATGGGGCAGGGTTTTGCGGCTTAGAGAAAGGTGCTTCTGTGATTTATTGCTGCTTTTTTTATAAGCTAAGGTACAGGACAAAACCAGTAAACCTTGGTCGTTTTATGCTAACATCGAGCGGAACTGAACCGTTTGACTTTTTGGCATTTGGATTGGAAGTATTGAGGTTTTATTCTGGTTTCTGGTTAAAAAACACCTTGTAAAAAGATAGCATCAAAAACGACAAACCTATGCAACTAAATGCTGGTACTTGTTTGGAATGCAATGAAAATCTGCACCCTTCTGTATTTGAGTATTCAACTCAAAACT
>JAHDHF010000239.1 GCA_020631455.1 Saprospiraceae bacterium | reverse complement strand
AATCAAAATGACTAACTTAATCGACTGAAATGAAAACGTCATAGAGTATGTCATCACGGTGGGGAATTCGGTTGTTTGTGATTTGTGTCATAGCTATTTATTATGTCTTGACTCGATATTATGCTGATTATTTTGCTGAGCATCCTGATCGCTATATGATCGTGAGTGTCGTGATGATTGTTTTGTGTATCGTGCCGCTACTATATTCGATCTGGTCTAACTACAAGCAGCGATAAGCGATAGGGATGCGGAGTGGTGCGTTAGCAGACGCGACCTTGGAGCGGCCGAGCGAACAGCGAGCCACGCAGCAGCCCGCCGCCGAAGCGCAGCGAGGCGGATCGCCCTCATTTTATTTATTAGATTAGGAACGAAACTGTGCCGCTAGGTGTACTTTGTGGTATGCCACAACCATTTCCCAATCCGCGAATTGTTTTTTTTGGAACACCTGATTTTGCTGCCGCTTCACTTCGAGCGCTTGTCGAAACTGGCTGTAATGTAGTCGGTGTCGTAACCGCGACGGATAAGTATGGTGGTCGGGGAGGGAAGCAACTGATTGAGTCGGCAGTCAAAAAATATGCAGTCGAGCAAGGCTTGCCGATTTTGCAGCCGCCCAATCTCAAGCGCGAATCATTTGTCGAAGCGCTGCGTGCATGGAAAGCTGATCTGCAAGTCGTCGTAGCGTTCCGGATGTTGCCGCGTATCGTTTGGGAGATGCCCGAGATCGGAACATTTAATGCGCATGGAAGCTTGCTGCCAAAATATCGCGGTGCGGCGCCGATCAATTGGGCTGTCGTCAATGGCGAAGCTGAAACTGGCGTCACGACATTTTTCTTGAAGCACGAGATTGATACAGGAAGCATCATCATGAAGCGATCGATTCCAATCGGACGCGATGAAACTGCTGGAGAAGTCTACGCAAAGTTGATGGATCTTGCAGCAGAACTTGTCATCGAAACAGTACATCAAATCTCAAGAGGGATTTATGAATTGCAGCCGCAAGACGAATCACAAGTTTCGCACGCTCCAAAACTGTATAAGGAGACAGCGGAGTTGAGTTTTGATCAATCGCCGATTCATGTGCACAATTTTGTTCGCGGCATGAATCCTTTTCCAGGATCGTGGACGATGCTCGATGGCAAGATGTTGAAAATCATGAAAGTCAAGCCGCTTGTCGCGATCCATGATCTTGAGATCAACATCCTCAAAATGCACGAAGGCAAGCCAGTCATCACTTGTGTTGGCGGCTTTGTCGAGCTGCTCTCAGTCAAGCTCGAAGGCAAACGCCTGATGTCAGGAACTGACTTTGCAAATGGCATTCGCTTGACCAATCAAGGCATTATCTTGCAGAAGAATTAAGCGTTTATGTTTGATAAAGCCGTCGTAGCAGCGATTGAGAAATTTGAGTTTGTGCAGCAGCTCGAACCAAATGATCGCTACAATCTATACGCTTGTCTCAAGCCAGAGCAGCACGATGCGCACTCGATGATCGTCTCACCGCACGAAGAAAACCGCAGCGTTTTTATTCTCAAAAAAGGCTTGGTTAAAGTCGGTGTTTTATCTGATTCTGGCGAAATCGTATTAAAATATATCGCTAAAGGCGGAGATATACTTGGAGAGCTTGCGATGACAGTAGGCGAAGATCCAAAGTCATTTTTAATTGCTGTTGAGCCGTGTCATTTGTGCGTTATTCCGGCAGATGTTTTTAAGCGTTTGATGCAAGCGAATACAAGCTTTTTTAATTACGTGATGAGTATGATTTCAAAACGTATGAATAAAATAAATAGCCGCTTAGAAAGTCTACTTGCAGATGATACATACAAGCGGGTGTTGTCCTATTTAATCGAGCTTGCAGAAGAATTTGGTACACAGCAAGAGAATGGAGATCTTCTTGTCAAGAACTTTTTGACAAATACAGATATTGCACAGCTAACATATACGACTCGCCAAAGTGTCAATACCGCGATGAATCAAATGAAACGCGATCAAGTCATCGACTTTGATGAGCAAACAATCACCATCCGACAATCTACTTTTATTGCCTAATTTCTTAATACAAAATCACTATGAGTAAAGTCCTTGTTTTAATGGGATCGACGAGCGACGAAGCCGTCATGAATGACACAAAACGCTACT
>JAHDHF010000069.1 GCA_020631455.1 Saprospiraceae bacterium | reverse complement strand
TTTAAGGGAAGGGGTTTGGGGATGGGTTTTGGACAAGCGCTGCGAAGTGGTGGCGACAGCCAGATGCGAGTGCAATGAGCAGCCGAGCGAATAGCGAGCCACGGAGCATAGCGACCTTGTATTTTTTCTAGTGAATAGTCACTAGAAAAAATACAAGGATGGCCCATCAAAAATTACTAAAAAATACTAGACGAAATCTGGTGTACGGGCTGTGCTTCCTATTTCTTCGAAGAAGCCACTGCGTCTATTTTTTTGGACATTATTCCAATCAAAGGCACGGCCATTCATGGATATGTACACGCCATGTGGAAGTGATTGTGCATAGGCTATCGAGCTTCCGAGATTAAAAAAACCGTCGGAGCTGCTTCCAAATTTGTACGGAATCATCGCGCCTGTGAGAATAATTGTTTTTGGGATATTGGCCTCGGCGAGTAGGGCAGCGGTGGTGGTCATCGTATCTGTACCATGTGTGATGACGATACGGCTGTGTTCGCTGCTTCGACATGATTCTAAAATGATGCGTCGATCTCCATCAGTGAGATGGAGACTGTCTTTCATCATAAGTGTGCGCACATCTGTATCGACGATGCAGCGCCCGAGCGTCAGCATCTCTGGCACGTGTGTCTCTTTGAAATACAAAGAGCCCGTGATCATATCATACTCTTTGTCAAATGTGCCTCCTGTGATGAGGACGAGGAGTTCGCGATCTTGTGGTGCTGCCATAGGCTACAAGATATTCTTGTTGACGATACTGAGGACTTGTTCTCTGTAATTTTTTCCGATCGGGACGTGCTTGCCTTTGATTTCAAGCATATTTCCTACTACGGCTTCGACTTGATCGATATTGGCAATGTAGCTGCGATGGACACGCATAAACTGTCCTTGAGGAAGCTTTTGCTCTAGGCTTTTCATCGTTTGGAGTGTGATGACGCGACCTTCGTCGAGTTTGATGATGACATAGTCTTTGAGGCCTTCGATATACTGTATGTCTTTGTAGAAGACTTTGACAAGTTTTTTGTCGCTTTTGACAAATGTAAAGTCTTCACCTTCTTGTGCATCTTCTTCTGATGAGCCGAGCTTAGTTGCGGCTTTGTCGACTGCTTTAAGGAAACGATCAAATGAAATTGGCTTCAATAAATAATCAACGACATCGAGCTCAAATCCTTCGAGCGCGTAATCTGAGTACGCAGTTGTGAAAATGACGAGTGGCGGATTCTTGAGGCTTTTGACAAACTCTAGTCCTGTCAATTGCGGCATTTGAATATCTAGAAAGACAACATCGACGTCATTCTCTTGGACATATGTAAAAGCTTCGATCGGATCTTCGCAGCGTTTGACAAGTTCGACATTATTGAGTCGGGAAATATAGGTTTCGAGTACATCGAGCGCGAGTGGCTCATCATCGACGATCATTGCTTTCATCATGTGTCTAAATTTAGGGTTAAAATAACTCTGTACTCATTTGGTTTGTCTTGGATGTCAAGTGAGTACTTGTTGGGGTAATTGAGTTCGAGGCGGCGTTTGACATTGACAAGTCCTATGCCTCCGCTCCGTCGAGGTGATTCTTGTGGGATTTCAATTTTGTTATTGCTAATATCTGCTTTCAGATTATTGCCATCTACGGAAATAAAAATACGAACGTATCCTTCAGCGGTGCGGCTGCCTAGACCATGCTTGAAGCAATTTTCGACGAATGTTAAAAAAATGAGAGGCGCAATGCGCTGTTCACGGACATCGCCTTCTACTTCGATCAATATTTCAGACTTGTCGCCTTGTCGTATTTGTTCGAGATCGAGATAATTGCTGAGGTAAGTGAGCTCTTGTCTGAGCCGGACACGCGGCTCATTACACTCGTAGAGCATGTAGCGCATCATCTCTGAGAGCTTCAATACAATCTCAGGCGCTTTATCTGATTTTTTGAGCGTAAGCGCGTAGAGATTATTGAGTGTGTTGAAGAGAAAGTGAGGATTAATCTGACTCTTCAAGAATCGTAACTCGCTTTGCATTGTTTCTTTCGAAAGCTCATCTACGCGTCGATCTTGTCTTATCCAGTCTGTGACGATTTGGACAAATGTCGATGCACTGATCACGACAAAATTGAAGAGGAGCAGCCAGTAACGATTTTCATTTAGGGCTTGATGGTAGGCTTGAGAATCAGCTACAAAATCAAACCTCAGGTGAAGCACAAGCATTTGAAGCGGTGTCACCAATGCTACTAAAAATAAAACTGCAATGAGGTAGCGTAAAAATTGCTTTTTGCCAAAAAACTGCGGAATCAAATAATAGATATTGATATAGACAGCTGGAATCAAAAAAGCAAGTCTAATACATTCATTGACAATATGAAATCCAATATTGTCTCCTTTTGTATTGAGCAACACAAAAAAAGCGAGATACATCATCCAGAATAAAAGATGGTAAACCCAAGCGTTTGGTTTTTTCTTTTTTTTCAAGTTGGCTGAAGATGTTTCAATTTGCATCAAACGCAAAGTACGTCGTTACAAAGATTTGTAACGACGTACTCAGACGAATTCAAGAAGTGATCAGACAGACCGCTAGTGCTTCACGATTTTGTGATTCAGGATATGCTCGTCATCTATTAAAATTTTAATAGAATATACACCTGGACTCAAAGTACTGATATCAATCAAAGTTTCAGATTGACCAGAGAGCTGCTCTATTTGTTCAGTGAGCACTCGCTTACCAGTGAGATCAAAAATTTCAACTTCTGCTTGATGTTGTCCTTGCACTTGGAGCGAAATTGTAACGAAATCTTTTGCAGGATTAGGCTGAATCGAAAACCCATCAACAAAATCAACTTGTTGTATTGAGCTGCAGATGTCAAAGACAATTGTTCTCGACATTTGAGCAGGACAAGCTCCCGCTGTTGTGTACGTGATAGTGTACGAGCTTCCTGGTGTTGCTGAAGAAGGATCAATCAACCCAGTACTTCCATTAATCATAAGTCCACCACTTGCTGCCCAAGTTCCGCCTGGAGTTGTTATAGAGCTTGCCCCAAAGTCAGTATCTGTGACGCAAAATGGTCCAGCAGGCATCGTAAATGAAGGATCATCCTGAGCGGCAACAGTTATACTAACAGGACTTCTCGGAGAACTACATTCAGAGTCCAATTCTTTGATCTCCCAATCGTAGAAATAATAGTAAAAGCTTGATGTCGCTGATGAACCAGTATTTGCACCTGTTATATCTATAAAGGCATTTGAGTACGGATAATTTGCAGATGAGCTTCTAAAGAAGTCAGGAGAATTGAGCGTCCCAAGTTGATAGGCTGTTCCAGGTTCGAGATCAAAGTTGAGTTGGACTCGGCTTTCCCCATCAGGCACATTGACAGAAGTTTGTTGGATGACGTTTCCAGCATTGTCACGTAGTTGGATTGTTCGGTTTGCTGCGCCATCTGCGTACACTTTTACAGATTCGAGCGTGCCATAATCTGAAGAATTAAAAATGAGCCAACCATTAAAGCTCGGATTATTTATTCCGCCACCGCCCGAATTGTCAAATTCGCCAACTTGGTGACTCGCACCTTGCGTTACGTCAACATTTGCGACATAATATGTAGTATTAGTCGTAAGACTCGGCGAAGTAAAGGTATTCCCTACATGAAGTAAGTTTCCGCCAGTTGCAGCATCATACCACCGAATTTCACCGCTTCCATTTGCAACGATAAATGCATTTGAGTTTTCGCAAGTCGCTAGGGTGGAAGGAACAGTCGGTGCAGCAGCCGAAGAAGAAGTCACAGTTACCGTATTTGAAGTAACTGTACCGCAAGGTGTTGTTACTTCACAAGAGTAATTTCCAGGAGTTGTGGCTGAAATAGATGAAGTCGTTTCGCCGTTTGACCACAAATAACTTGTCCCTATTTGTGGTACACTGAGATCGACTGAACCACCTGCACACAAGGAAGTTGAACCATTCGCAGTAATTGATACAGGCGCAGGAGCAGCACTTTGTTGAGTCAAGGTTATTGGAGCCACGATTAAATTATCTGATTCATTCTCTTCGAGAAGGACATCATGCGGATCTACTTCTACGACTAGAAAATAATCACCATTACAGACACCCGGAGGAAGCAAGATCTCCATTCCGTCGAGATAATGATGATAGATATCAACCCATCCCGCAGAGATTCCTTGATTCGTCAAGCCACATGAGTAGCTGCCACCACCGAGACCATAGTTTGGAGCATTCGTCGTGAGTATGTTGTTATTATCGTCGCGACAATGTCCATTGTAATAATCACAACTTCCAAAATCCATCAAACAAAACCCAAGTTTTTGTCCTTGTCCAATAATCGGCCAAGTACGTGGATCGGTACCAGGCACTTCAACACGTAATGTGTAGACGCCCCAATCATCAAAATGCATATGACCATGCGTCGGGTGATATGTCATTGTGCCTGCTTCACGATCATAATACGTCATCGAGTTACCGTTCTTTTGGAAAATTCGCTGAGAGACTATATTGCGAGGCTCAGATCCGTCAGGGCAAGCTGACAATCCTCCTGGACTTATGATCGTATCTGTTCCACAGACATATTTATCAGTCGGCAAAAACCTCAACGGTCCATGACCGACATTTGGAGTTGAGACCGATACACCAATACGGCCTGGTGTTTCAGGGTTCTCCGAAGGATCTACAAGCAGATCATACGAGATTTTGATGTTCGGAATCAGATCACAGTTGGTCGAGCCGTCTTTACAAACACAAGAAGTTGCATTGGTCGTTGTGCACTGTGCTAAGAGATTTGTAGAAGCCGTCAGACAGACTACAAAAAAAGAAAGGAGTAGATGTTTCATTATAGAGTGTGTATTCGATCCCTAATATACAGAATTTAAAAAGAAGTGGGCATCCGCTCCTCGCTACGCTCGTCACGGCGGGCTATGCGGCAGCTCGCTATTCGCTCGGCCTCAGCAAAGCTGAGTCTGCTGTCCTCCTGAGTAGTCGGGACGCACTGCCTACTATCCCTATGCCAATACAGTGGCGACTTCTGCTCGTATCATTTCCCAAGCAGTCTCGACGTGTTGTTTTGTGACATTTGTCGCTCCGATGCTCATTCTGATGAAGAAGCGACCATCTTGCTTCGAGTGCGTCAAGAAGATTTGTTTACTTGCATTTAAGTTTTCTAAAACACTCTTAGTCAATGAGTTTTCTTGCTCCATCGAAAGTGATGCATCACTGACAAAAAAGCAGACTAGCCCGAAATCAACTTGGGTAAAGATTTCCAGATTCGGATGCTGCTTGACATGCTTTTCAATCCATTTCGCTAGTGAAATGTGGAGATGCAGCTTATCTCGTAATCCAGATTTGCCAAAGCTTCTCATTACAAACCACAGCTTCAATGCACGGAAGCGCCTGCCTAACGCAATACCCCAATTGCTATAATCATTGACTTCGCCTTCAAGTTGAGTCTTTAGATATTCAGGGGTTAAAGCAAATGTCTTGAGCAAAGATTCTTTGTCTTTGACAAAGAACGCTGAGCAGTCAAAATTGACAAACATCCATTTGTGCGGATTAAAGACATAGCTGTCAGCTTGTGTAAGATGACCAGCTAGAGATCGAATATCAGGAAGCATCATCGCCGTACCTCCATAAGCAGCATCGACATGCAGCCAGACATTTTCTGCAGAGCAAGTTCGACCTATTTCATCAAGTGGATCTATTGCCCCAGTTCCAGTTGTTCCAAATGCTGCTATCACTGCAATTGGTAAGATTCCAGCAGCTTTATCTGCTCGAATTCGTTGTGCTAGTTCAAGAGGATCAAGACCACCATCAGCTTGGGTTTTGATCTTTGTCACATTTGCTTCGCCGATACCAGCATAACGCGCAGCTTTGTCGATGCTGCTGTGGATATGTTCACTTGCATAGATTCGCATCTGAGGCAAACTACTTAATCCATCAGAATTGCTTTTCCAGTTTGTAGCGCGCTCGCGAGCAGTGAGCAGGGCAATAAACGTAGAAGTGCTTGCTGTATCATGAATGACTCCATGCCAATCTTGCGGCAAATCAAGAAGATCAAGCAGCCATTCCATCATGCGTTCTTCTAACTCGGCAGCAGCAGGAGATGTGAGCCAAAGCATACATTGAGCGCCGATTGTACTCATCAGCATCTCTGCCAGAATCGACGGGCGCGAAGCATTAGCTGGGAAGTACCCAAAAAACATTGGATGCTGCCAGTGAGTCATATTCGGCACAATGAATTTCTCAAAATCGTCAAGGATAGTATCAATCTCCTCGCCATGATTTGGAGCACATTCATTGACAAGTTTATAAACATCGCCTGGCTGAGTCGATGGCAAGACATTCGTTAAGTCAAGCCTTGCTTCATACGATTGCATCCAGTTTGTGATGCGATCAAGAGCTGCTTTGTAGTCTTGATTATTCATTGCTTGAGTAGACAAGTTGATACGTAGTTTCAGTTCGCTTTTCAAGCAGCGGATTGTGCTGTTCGCGAGCTTGAACTGCTAGCTCATCAGAACAATGTCGAATGGTCATCAATGTCAAATCTTGCTTATACTTGACGATATAATCAGCTTCGACTAGCTCTAAAAATGATTTGACTGCACTTGTATCATCTAAGCAGATCGTCAGCGAAACAGCTGTATGGTGACTCATATTCACTTTCAGTCGATGCTCAAATAAAAGTGTAAACACATGGCTAATGTGCTGCTCCGAGATGTAATCTAGTTGCCCTGTGCTGATCGAGATAACGATTTGATTAGGCGCTACAACTTTTATAGGAGATGTAACATCTTTCGCATTGCGCTTGATAATCGTGCCTTCTGCACTAGGCTCTTTAAAGCTGCAAACAACAAGCGGTATATCCTTGTCAGCCAATGGTTTAATCGTCTTTGGGTGAATCACTTTTGCGCCATAGTATGTCATCTCGACAGCTTCGCGATAGCGCAGCTCAGGAAGCAAGATTGCATCATCAAATCGCTTGGGATCAGCAGTCAAAATGCCTGGGACATCTTTCCATACCCGAAGCTCTTTTGCATCAAGAGAGTGAGCAAGCAATGCTCCAGTGTAATCGCTGCCTTCCAGTCCAAGTGTCGTGGTAAAATTCTCAGAAGTGCCACCAACGAATCCTTGAGTCAAAACAAAGCCTGATTTTAAAAGCGGTGGGATGACTTGCTTGGCACGCTTGATCGTCAAAGGCATATCAACCTGCGCTGCTCTATATGTATTATCTGTAGCGATCACGTCTCGTACATCTAGCCAAGTACACGAGATTTGAGACGCTTGGAGCCAAGCAGCTACAATTCGAGTAGACAAAAATTCGCCCATGCTGACGATTTGATCATAGATATAATCATAGCTGTCTTGCACTGGATCTTCGATCACCCATTCGATTTCGATGAGTGTATCACTTAAGGTTGAAAAAATCGGATGCTGCTCATCTGCGAATAACTCCTTGGCGACATCGTAATGAAAGGCGCTCACTTCTGAGAGTAAATCAGCAGCTTCGCCAGTTTGATGAAAATAAGCATCGACGACAGCATGAAGTCTGGAAGTCGTTTTACCCATGGCTGATACGACGATGGTGATTTCTTCGCCTTGATATTGCTTTAGAATATCTGCTACATTCTTGATCGATGTGGCATCTTTGACCGATGCTCCACCAAATTTAAAAACCTTCATAAGTCTTGATAAGCCGCGAAGATAGCTGCTGAAGGAAGGAGTGAATGTCAGATTTGAGATTGAATTTTTGGGGCGCTCTCGCAGTCGTTTTACTCACTGAGAGAGCCATGGTGTACTCCTGAGTAGTCGGGGTTTGGTAGCTTGCTGATCGTTCAGCCAGCCTGCGGTTGTCTGCTGCGCACTGCCAACCATCCTTTTGCCATCATCAAGGAGTGGACAAGGGATGGAAGCAGCGCGAACGATAGTGAAGCGGACGCCGAGCAGCGCGAGGCGGCTAGGCTACCGTACTGCGTACAGCCCGGTACGATAAGCGAAGCGAATCGTATGGCCCATAACATTACTCTTCAAAACTATAAGTTGTCAACATTCAAAGCCCTAGATGTGCTGCATATCATGTCTTCGTTTAGTTTTGCACGCAATTTGTGAACAGCAACCAAATCCTCATTCAGAATACAAGAGGAATTGTCAATTAGAAAATTTATATCACATGAGTGATCAAGTCAAAACACGATATACAGACGAAGAGTTAGACGAGTTTCGCCAGTTAATTTTGAAAAAACTCGAGCGTGCTAAAGATGAGCGCGACTTCTACCTCGGTCAGCTGAAAGATCTCAACGAAAGTGATGCGACGAAAGTGAAAGGCATCGATGACGGTACTGGTACTGCTGAAATGGAGCGCTTGACGACGCTTGCATCGCGTACTGACAAATATGTCAAGCATCTCGATAATGCGTTGATCAGAATCGAGAATAAAGTCTATGGCGTATGTCGCGAAACGGGTAATCTGATAAGCAAAGATCGTCTGAAAGCTGTACCGCATGCAACATTGAGCTACGACGCCAAGGAAAACCGCCGCTAATTTCTACTTGTAACTGAACCCCCTTTTGTGAAACGATCTGGAATAGTCGTCGGTGTTGTTTGTTTGGTTTTATTGATCGATCAGCTACTCAAAGTTTATATCAAAACAAATTATGTCATTGGCCAAGAATCCTTGATTTTTGGTTTGAGCTGGGCAAGACTTCACTTCATAGAAAATGAAGGAATGGCATTCGGTATGTCGCTCGGCGGCTCATACGGTAAGCTGTTTTTGACCTTGTTTAGACTGGTTGCGGTATCGATTATGATCTACTTCATACGGCGATTGATTTCACTAAAGCTTGGTGTTGGTTTGTTGATCTGTGTAGGATTAATACTAGCGGGAGCAATAGGAAACATCATAGATAGTTTAATTTACGGAATTATTTTTTCAGGCAGCTCGCCACACACAGTTGCTGAGTTTATGCCTGAAGGAGGTGGTTATGCCTCTTTTCTTCATGGACATGTCGTCGACATGTTTTACTTCCCACTTTTTAGAGGCGTGTTGCCAGGATGGATTCCGTTTTGGGGCGGCGATTATGTTGAGTTTTTTAGACCAGTTTTCAATGTTGCTGATGCTGCGATAACAATTGGTGTCTTCGCTCTCGTCATTTTTCAAGGCCGCTTTTTGAGAAGCTATAATGAAGCGATCGAACGAGAAAAGCTTGAAAAAGAAGGACATCTAGCCGCAGATGGAGAACTAAGCGAACCGATTATTTGATTGCGCTCGTCGAAAGAGTTTTACTCGCTGTCGAGGATTAAGAGTTTTGTTTTTGATTTCGTTGTATTCTGTGGATTCAAATCAAGAATATGACGATCCAAGAATTGTTTGCAGAAATTGAAGTCGAAGATCAACGCAGCCTCAAATTTTTATTTGACGCTCTTCAGAAGACTCGAGTACAAGGCTTTGATTATTTTAATTTCAAAGAAGCTGTATCAAACCTTCAGGATGAAGGTCTTGACGAAGCTACAGCATTTCGATATGCATTTACGACTGCTAAGACACTCGGTGTCTCAAAAGCACAATTAGCAAAGTCGCTCAAGAAACATGTCTTGACATTAGACCTTGAGAAAAAGAACTTTGAGGCTGCTCTCAAGAAGCGCACGCTTGAAAAAGTAACCAAGCGCGAAACTGATATCAAGAAGCTTGAAAAAAGCATGGAATCGGCTCAGGCTAAAATTGATCAGCTCAAAGCGCAAGTCGCTAAAGCTGAAGAACGAATCGAATCTGAGCGTAAGCAAATCGAAATCGATCAAGCACAGCTTGATGAGCGTCGCAAAGGTTTTGACAATGCGCATGAAATCTTACGTGCACAAATGAATGAAGATGTCGAACGCATTGAATCACTCCTTCAGTAATCAACAAGCGATCATGAAGGCTCAGCATAGATTAGCACTCGCCCTTTCTGGGATAATGCTTGTCGGAATTGCGTTTTTGATTGTTGCATTTCTACCATTGGTCGAAAGTATTCTCTTGCTTGCTGGAGTTGTTATTCCAATCGCTTTGCTTGCTTTTTTTGTAATTGCTTACAAAGAAAATTCAAAAACACCACAAGGCAAACGACTCAAATACCAGCGATTATCCAAGAAGGATCCCAAAGCTGCTTTGCAAGCACGATTAACTGATATGCGAGATCAACTTCGAGACATTGGAAGGCAGATCGGCAAAATCAGAACTGATCGACGACAGATCATTAAGTTTCAGAATGAAAATACTGGACTCATCAAAAAAGCTCAAGAGCAGTTACAAGCTAACCCAACAACTCAAGATGGAAAAGCTGCCTTTTGGGTCAAACGTATACGACGATTTACTGAGCACAACAAACGATTAGATTCTCTTGATCTGTCGCTTGAAAAAGTGCAAATCGTCCTTGAGCGAATGTACACAAACGGCGAAATGATCTACGATGATGTGAGGCATGCTGCACAGTTATCGATGATTGAGTATGATGCAATCCAGTCAGCTCATGAAGCAGCCCGACTTGCGCAATCATTTACTGGAGCAGACAAGAGTTTGAAAATTCAATTTCAATCTGTCATCGGTGATCTTGATGTTTACTTAGACGAGTTAAATCAAGTGCTGAATGTTTCAAACGAGCTCGTCGATGATATTTCATTATTGCCTGATCAAGGCGAGCAAGTCCTTGAACTCCAACCGCTCGAAGAACTCGAACGGAATACTCAACTTCTAAATAGCAATACGATTAAGTTGTTTTCTGAACTCAATCAAGAACAACAGCAAGAGAAATTATCAGATCCGTATCTTGATTTACTTGACTAAAGGATCGTCGCTTGTACAGCGTCCAGAATTGAACGCACGCCGACAGCATTTGGAGCTTGCGCATAGACACGAAGCACAGGTTCTGTACCACTCGGACGGATCATAACCCATTCATCATCTGACAAGAAGTATTTAAATCCATCAATGGTCTCTCTTGATTGGACTTGATAAGATCCAAAAGCAGAAAAATCATCGGCTTTACAAGAAGCAATGACAGCTTCTTTTTTCTCTTGAGTGATGTGCAAGTCATCACGATCAAACGCAAATGATCCAACGCGCTCATACAAATCTGCGACAAGCTGCTTGAGCGTTTTGCCTTCTTTGGCCATAAATTCAAGTATCGTCAAACCAACCCAAATACCATCACGCTCAGGAATGTGTCCTGTGACTGCTAGGCCGCCTGACTCTTCACCGCCTACAAGGATATCTTCTTTTGTCATGATCTCTGCGATGTACTTGAAGCCAATTTTCGTCACTTCACAAGGCAAATTGTACAATTCACAGAGCTTTTTCATTTTATTCGTCACAGAGAAGGTGACGATGACTTTTCCGTTGAGTTTTTTCTTTTCGTGGAGATAATACACTAGCAAAAGCAGCAAGTGATGTGAGTCTACAAAGTTGCCGTCTTCGTCAAACATCCCGATGCGATCTGCATCGCCATCATTGGCGACTCCGACATGTAGATCATCCCGGCTAGCAATGACTGAAGAAAGCTCCTTCAAATTGCGTGCAATAGGTTCTGGTGCTTGTCCTCTAAAAGATGGATTCACATCGCAATGGAGTAATTCAGCATTAGGAAACAATTCCTTCATTACATTTTGTCCTGCTCCGTACATCGCATCATACGCAATACCAAAGGGAGCATTTCGGATAGCATCTAAATCAAAAGCCACTTTTACTGCATTGATGTACATCGTTTCGAGATCGATGATCTCAATTTGACCAGACTTGACAAATGAATCAAATGATGGGATCGAAGAACGATCAACTGATGGAGGAACACATTCTTCGACAGCAGAGATGTCAACAGGAATCGTCGGACCGCCGTAGCTAGACTTGAGCTTGTAGCCATTATATGATGGCGGATTGTGACTTGCGGTGATGACGACGCCCATGTCAGCTTTAAGCTCGACTACTCCGAGCGAAACCATTGGCGTACTGACAAACTCATCTGCCATCAAAACCTTGATACCATGATGAGCAAGTACACGAGCTGCTTCTTGAGTAAACATCAAACCACCAAAACGGCAATCAAAACCGATGACAGCTGTTGTCATCTTTCTAGCATTCATAAAAGCAGCTGTACCAGCGCTCACACGTGCTACATTATCAAGCGTATATGTATCAGCGATGATCGCTCGCCATCCGTCTGTACCAAATCTAATCGTTGTCATATTCTTGTTTTTCAAAAACCGATGCGAACTTACGACTTTGGCAAACCATTTTGATCATTTACGTATTATGTAGCTAATAATCAGCCGCACTATGAATATTGGAATTGTATGTTATCCCACTTACGGTGGATCAGGAGTGATTGCGACTGAGCTCGGCAAAGGGCTCGCCGACAAAGGACATAATGTTCATTTCATAACATACAATCGGCCAGCTCGTCTCGACTCATTTCATGCTAATATCTTTTATCACGAAGTGCGAGTAGCAGATTATCCATTATTTGAATATGCGCCCTACGATACTGTATTGACAAGCAAGCTCGTCGATGTCATCAAAAACCAACAGCTCGATATTCTGCACGTACATTATGCGATACCTCATGCAGCTGTCGCATACATGGCGCGCAATATTCTTAAAGCTCAAGGCATCCATATCCCGTTCGTGACGACGCTCCACGGTACGGATATTACACTTGTAGGACAAAATGAAGCCTTCCGCCCGGTGGTCGAATTTTCTATTAATGAAAGCGATGGCGTCACGGCAGTTTCTGAAAGTTTGAAGCGTGATACGATTTCCAATTTTTCTATTCAAAATAAAATAGAAGTTATTCCCAATTTTATTGATTTTAGCCGCTTTACTAAATCAGATAAAGACCATTTCAAAAAAGCAATTGCCCCAAATGGTGAGCATATTTTAGTACACACGTCTAATTTCCGTCCAGTCAAGCGTGTCCTTGATGTGATCGAAATGTTTCAAATTGTCAATACCGAAATTCCAAGTAAACTATTGATGATCGGAGATGGGCCAGAGCGAGAAAAAGCAGAAGCTTTTTGCCGCCAACATGCGATGTGTGATCAAGTACGCTTTTTAGGAAAACAAGATGCCGTCGAAGAATTATTATCAATAGCAGATTTATTTGTTATGCCTTCAGAGAGTGAAAGTTTTGGTCTAGCAGCCCTCGAAGCCATGGCTTGTCGCGTGCCTGTTGTTTCATCCAATGCAGGCGGTATTCCCGAAGTCAATATTCATGGAGAGACAGGTTTTTTAAATGAAATCGGTGATGTCAAGTCAATGGCTGTCCATGCTATTTCTATTTTAAAGCAAGAAGACATTCATCAACAATTTCGGGAGAAAGCTTTTGCACGCGCTAAGCAATTTCACATTAATAATATCCTTCCGATGTACGAAGACTATTATACTTCAATTATACAGCGCCAGCAAGTAGCTGTTTCTTGATTTTTTTATAGGCCATCCTATTTTTTTCTAGTGAATATTAACTAGAAAAAAATAGGTCGCTATGCTACGTGGCTCGCTATTCGCTCGGCTGCCTGCGGCATCTGCTTCACTTCGTTCGCACCACTTCGCAGCGCTTGTCC
>JAHDHF010000238.1 GCA_020631455.1 Saprospiraceae bacterium | reverse complement strand
GACAGACTTTTATTCCTTTAATAGTGTCAATTGTTCCTGCTGGAATATTGACATTCAAAAGATTTGTCTTACCAAAACTTCCTTCAAGCAAATTAGTAATAATTTGTTTAGCAACTTCTTTAGCTGCTGACATATCAGCCGAATGCGAAAAATCACACAAGGAAAAACCAATACTTGGAATACCCTCGAGAGCAGCTTCCATAGCAGCTGACATCGTACCTGAGTAAATGATATTGATTGCAGCATTACTTCCGTGATTTATTCCGCTCAAACACAAATCAAAAGTCTCGCCCTTATTGACTACATGTTTAGCGAGCTTGACACAATCAACTGGTGTTCCGCTACATTCGTACGAATCAACAGCACCAAATGCTTCGACTTTATGTAACCGCAGCGGTTCTTCGAGCGTGATCGCGTGTCCTTGACCAGATTGCGGCGAATCAGGTGCAACGACTACGACTTCACCAAATTGAGTCGCGACTTCGACCAAAGCTTTTATACCTGGCGCAAACATGCCATCATCATTTGTTACTAAAATTCGTCTGTTCATATTCGTTCTATTAGAAAATCATTAAAGCTGAAATAAAAATTATACTTCCTACAAGCAACAAAATAAACGTATAAGGTAAAATATCACTTGCTTTTAATCCTGTGATACCTAACAAGGGAAGCGCCCAAAATGGTTGCAACATATTTGTAATTTGATCACCATACGCAAGCGCCATGATATTTTTTGCAAGTGGAATATTCAATTCTTGTGCAGCAGACAATATAATTGGTCCTTGGACGCCCCATTGTCCTCCTCCACTTGGCACGAAGAAATTCACAACGCCAGCAGAGAAGAATGTCAAAATCGGAAATGTCTGCTCATTTGCTATTGAAATAAAGCCTTCGCTAAAAACAGAAATTAATCCGCTGCTGACCATTATTCCCATTATTCCAGCGTACAAAGGAAATTGAAGAATTATGCCAGTCGCTCCTTGTATTGCTTCTTGAGCAGCTCGCACAAATGATGTGATTGAAGCATGTGACAACAAGCCAATTCCGAATAATGCAAAAATCACAAAATCAAGACTCAACCAACCAAGCGGTTGCTGACTTTGATTGGTTGCAATGACATAAATCAAATAGCCAACCATAAAAAGACCAACACAAAATCCAAGTATTGGGAGTCGGTCAAGATACTCTGCTCCTAATGGTTTTGTATCGTGTTTTTGAAAGCGTTTTAGCGGTAATTCAAATTCAGCTTCTGAGCTGAATTTCCCAATACAAAACATGGCAAGCGGTACGATAACAATCAAGGCGATCATCACAAGGATATTCATCGTACTGAAAATCGTCTCACTCACTGGAATTGCTTGCTCAAGACCAACAATATCATCTTTTAATGATGTGACTGAAAGCGGCGCCGATCCGCTCAAGCCGCCATGCCAGACCATCAAACCTGCATATCCGCATGCAGCAATCAGCGGATAATTGATCTTTAAACCAGTTCGCTTTGCATGTTCACCGACTTCGCGAGCGAGGATAGCTCCTAAGATCAAGCCTAAGCCCCAATTGATCAAACCCATGGCGATCGCAAGCAGCGTAACAATCAAAGCTGCAGTAGCAGTACTCGTGATGAAGCGCATCGAAAACTCAATCAAGCGTTTCATCGGTTTACTGAGAGCCAAGACATGTCCAAGCACAAGGATGAGCAGCATCTGCATCCCAAATTTCAAAAACTTGAAAAAGCCGCCATACCAATACTCGACGAGTGTCAAACCATAGAATTGGCTACTCACCTCAGGAGCAGAAGTCAAGACAAAAGCTAAGAAAAACGTTAGAAACGTCAACAGTACGGCCAAAGAGAATGGCGAGGGCAAAACCCATCGAACAGCTCGTAAAATGCGTGCTGATGTACTTGACATAAAGTTGATTTGCAAAATGAAGATGAGTACCCGGAGCGGGGCTTGAACCCGCACGCCCTCAACAGGCACAGGATTTTAAGTCCTGCGTGTCTACCAATTCCACCATCCGGGCTCCTTACTCATCTGCAAGGGCTGCAAAACAACAAAGGTCCGCTTCTATTGCAGACCTTTATTGTTTGTTGAGCGGGAGACGGGATTCGAACCCGCGACCCCGACCTTGGCAAGGTCGTGCTCTACCAGCT
>JAHDHF010000237.1 GCA_020631455.1 Saprospiraceae bacterium | reverse complement strand
AGCAGATGCGACGACGCAGGAGGAGCAGCCGAGCGAATAGCGAGCTGCCGCATAGCCCGACCTCGCGCAGCGAGGGCAGCCCCACATTCCATTCTTTTGTGTGCTATTTATAAGTGGAATGATAGCGCTCTTGAACGCAACATGTTCAACACTAAAAAAATGTGGTCAGAATATTTAACTTCGATGCGCCTAAACTCTAATTCATGCGAAACCTTTTTTTACTCACCACTCTTTTACTGTATTGTGTGCCTTCGTTTGCACAATACACCAATGTGTATTTTCAAAACAACACGGATTTAACCTTTGCCTATTCTTCTACTTCAAGTGCTCCTACTTCCGACTGGACGGGGCAATCTGGAAGCTCAGCACCTTTCCAAAGGTCTACTGAAATGATGAATTTTCGGCGTGGTTTTACCTCGTTTACGACACTGAATTACAACCTGACAACGACTCTTACTGCTCCATCGGGTGAAACCATTGATTTGCAAATTGCATATCAAATTGACTGGACGGGAACCAGTTTTGAACATTCCGCTGCAGGACCTGGGTTTAATCATGGTTGGAGATCCGATCAAACCATTTACACAGAAACGCCCTTTGTCATTGATGGAGAAAATTACATTTTACGATATCAATCTTATTCAACATTACCAAGTGGACTCTACGACGACGTACTCTATGCGATATATCATGAAACGGATCCAACGTATTCTGTCTTAGCGAGTGATGCTACCAATCCGGATATTTTGAACGTCATGTCTTACAATGTTTACATGCGTCCAGAAGCACTTTTTCCCGATGATCAAACGGTGCGAGCCGATCACATTCACAATTATGTGAATGATATGGATGCTATCCTTCTGCAAGAAGTTTTTGACAACGGTCCTCGAGCGACTTTACTGGCAAATTTGGCTGCTGAATACCCGTACCAAACGACAGTAGTTGATGACACAGGCAATGCATTGGAAGATGGTGGAATTCTTATTGTGAGCAAATGGCCAATTGAAGTTGAAGATCAATTGCTTTGGGGGACCAATTGCAATGAGGATGATTGCTTAGCGAACAAGGGCGTAAAATATGCCCGAATCAACAAGCTTGGAAAAAAGTATCATCTTTTTGCCACCCATATGGACGCGTTCAATGAAGTGGTGGATGTAAATATCCGTAAAGATCAACTCGTTTTATGGAAGAACTATGTAGATAGCAAAAACATTCCCCTCGATGAAGGAGTGGTCTTAGGTGGAGATTTTAACATCGATAAATACACAAATAAGCTTGGCGAATACGATAGCCTTTGGGGCAACTTTGCTGGAAATCAGCCAGTTTATTCAGGCTTGGATTATAGCTGGCATAGCGATCTCAATCATTATCTTTTGGATGCTACTGATACTCCAGAACATTTAGATTATGTCATCAATCGCATAGATCATCGAACTGCTTTGAGTGCTACAAATGATGTGCTTAACTTAAGATCTAACCACATAGATATGTGGCGCAAATTCGATCTTTCTGATCATCAGGCCATTTGGGGGCGCTTTGTTTGGGATATTCCATTAAGTATAGAATTGATTTCTTTCTCTGCTCAAGAGATAGATTATTCTTCAGTGCAATTGGATTGGTCAACTGCAAGTGAGATAGATAATGCATATTTCATATTAGAACATTCATTGAACGGCACGGACTTTACAGAAATCGGACAAGTGGCAGGAAACGGAACCAACGATGAAATGTCCTTATACTCGTTCTTGCATGAATCAGTCAATTATGGAACTCATTACTACAGACTTGTTCAGTATGATTTTTCTGGTTCTAGTTCAACTTCGGAAATCATTTCTATTACATTAAGAAACGATGAGCAAGTACTTCAAAATGTTTATCCTAACCCTGTAAACAAAGGGCAAAACATTCAATTAAATATGTTCACTGCTTCAGGAGAAGATGTACATGTCAGTATTGTAGATATGATGGGACGTGATTTGTATCGTGATACAAAGACGCTCAATTCGGGGGAAAGTCAAATTGACATTCCAACATCTTCTTTATCTCCAGGAGTATTCGTTCTTGTCATTGAAAATCAAGAAGGCGTGCTTATAGAAAGGAGTAAAATAATGGTGAAGTAAAAGTTTGTGATATCGCTGATGATTTCTTCGGCTGAGGGATAG
>JAHDHF010000068.1 GCA_020631455.1 Saprospiraceae bacterium | reverse complement strand
GCGCGCTCCGCCTCCTCGAAGGCGAAGACAAACTGAATTTCCCGAAGTAGTTTTTTCTAACAAATTGGGGCATCCGCTGCTGCGCAGCGGCGGGCTATCCTCCTGAGAATTCGGGATGCGCAGTACGATAGCCTAGCTTTTATTTGTTTGCCCCCAGACTAAAGTCTAGGGCAACACACAAATATAATCCACTCGCAAGCGAGTGCTGCTACTATCCCTATGCCGTCAAACTATAATTTGATCATAACTAAATTGACTTGTATCAAAATCAAAATTCTGCTGGACAACACTACAATATATCGAGTTATTTCTTATAACATCTAAAATTTCTCTTCTTGAGTTTCGACTGATTCTATAACCCAAAATAATCTCCCTAATATTATCAACATCAAAAGGATAAAGTCTCTCGGTCGTATTCACAGATTTTACTAATCGAAACTCTTCTTCATTTTCAAATATTTCTGGCAAACTAAATACATTTGTTAGATAGTTATTAAAAGCAATTTCATCAGTTATCGGGAATCTTAAAAAGGGTTTATTTGAAGGTGAATAATAATCTACAAATCCAGCGATACAATCAATGACTCCATTAGTATTGAACATAAAATTAGAATCAAGCCCTACGACAAATCCCTCAAAATTACATGCAAAATCTTTCCAAAGTGTTTCATTAGCATATGAATCTGTCATAGATAGAATTCCAGTAGTACAATTTATCCGATTTCTATGTTTAACTCTTACATTTCTCTGATGATCTGGATTTCTAAAATCTGTTCTCTCCATATGATATGAAGCGTAAAATCTCCGCACAAGTTCATCTGTGATATTCTCTAATGACCTAGCTTGATTATAAAAATATGAAAATATCTCATGATCTGTAGTGTTATCATAATCGTAGTCTAAAACATATTCATTGCTATTAGATCCAAATCCCCTAAATGGTGAAAAATATAGTTCATTTTCAGTCAATAAACGTTTATGATTATCGTCACTCCAATTTCTGTATTTATACAAAATTGGAGGAATTATGTCAGTTACTTCCTTTGGAAGTTCATTTACTCTGTTAAATGTCATTTATAAGAAAATATTAGTTGAAATATACGAACTAAATTCAAAGAATCGGACAAGCGCTGCGGAGTGGTGGCTGAACAACGTGAAGCCAGATGCGAGGCAGAGCCGAAGCAGCCGAGCGAACAGCGAGCCACGTAGCATAGCGACCGCGCCGAAGGCGCGGATGGCCCATCATCACACTTCGATCGGAAAGAGAATATCAAAATGTGTGGTTAAAATGCCAATCGTCAATCGGTAAAGGAGTAACTTGGTGTCGCTTATGTCTTTTGTCGTATCAGCACGAAAATATCGCCCGAATCATTTTAATGAAGTGGTGGGTCAGCAGCATGTCTCATCGACGCTCAAAAATGCCTTGAAGAGTGATCATGTCGCTCATGCGTTTTTGTTTACAGGGCCACGTGGTGTCGGTAAAACGACTTGCGCGCGCATCTTGGGCAAAGTGCTGAATTGCGAAAATCGAACGCCTGATTTTGAGGCTTGTGATACGTGCCCATCGTGTACTGCATTTACAAATAATGCGTCATTTAATATCGTGGAGCTGGATGCTGCATCCAATAATAGTGTCGAGCATATTCGTGCGTTAAATGAGCAAGTGCGTTTTGCACCACAAGAGGGGAAGTACAAGATTTTCATCATTGATGAGGTTCACATGCTGACGGCTCATGCTTTCAATGCGTTTTTGAAGACGCTTGAAGAGCCGCCGAGCTATGCGAAGTTTATTCTCGCTACAACTGAGAAGCACAAAATCTTGCCGACGATTTTGTCACGCTGCCAGATTTTCGATTTTAATCGAATCGGTGTGCAAGACATCATCAATCACTTGCAGCATGTCTGTGAGAAAGAAGGCATCACAGCTGAGCCTGAGGCACTTCGCCTTCTCGGACAAAAAGCTGATGGTGCATTGCGCGATGCTTTGTCTTTGTTTGATCGGATGGTTAGCTTCACTGGCGACAACTTGACGTACGCTGCCGTACGCGAGAGCTTGAATATCCTCGATTACGAAACGTATTTCGAGTTTATGGATCACATCTTGATAGGCAATCATGCTGGCAGCTTAATGTTGTTTGATCGTGTTTTGCGTGATGGTTTCGAGGCTTCGATCGTCCTTGGTGGATTAATGCAGCATGTCCGAGATTTACTCGTCTGTCAGATTCCTGCTACGGTTAGCTTGCTCGAAGTCGGTGAATCTGCTCAACAGCGCTACGCCGAACAAGCACTCCAATCGCCTCGTCATTTGCTCTTGTCTGCGCTTGATTTATTGAATATCGCGTCAATCGAATATCGAATGGCGACAAACAAGCGTCTACATGTCGAAGCTGCCTTGATCAAGCTTTGCTATTTGACTCAGATGTACGAAGGCGGACTTGCGGCTACTCCAACTACCGAAAAAAAAAAGGTAGTTGAGTCGAAACAAGTCGTTGAGGAGCCTGCTCCAAAACTGAACACTCCAGAAGCTTCAACAAAAATTCCTGACGTTCCTAAAGCAACTCAAGAAATTGAGCAAGCACCTGCGCAACAACAAGCTCCAATTGCTTCATCGAGTGGTTTATTGAGCAAGCGCTCGATCTTGGATGATGATGAAGATGATGAGACACTTCCAATGACTTCTTCGACAGCTGATGTTCAATCTATCGATGATAGTACACTTCGTGAGGCTATTTCTTTTGTAGCTGCATCACATATGAGTACGACTCAGCAAGAGCGGCTTGGATCAATTGATCTTGATTATAAAGATGGAATTCTTGAAGTCAAAACAGTCGATCAATCAATCAAGAACGTATTTGACAATTATAATTTTAGATCTGATCTCTGTAAGCAGCTGTCACTAAAAGCTCTAAAAATTAATGTCGCTATCGACAAACAAAAAGTAGCAGCTAAAGCGAAAGAAGCTGCTGCAAATCGACCACCATCGAAATCTGAACATCTCAATGAGATGATTAATCAACAACCATATATCGAGACTTTGATCAAAGAGTTTGATCTCCGCCTCGATGAATAGTTTTTTCCTTTCATTAATCATAATCTCCATGAAACATCTCCAATATGTCTTGCCGGTGATCTTTGCGATACTGATCGCGAGTTGCTCTCCTGCTAACAAGACTACTCAGATGACGTACGACGATCAGCAAATGGTCGGTACAGCTACGTCTCCTGCTCCGAGTGATGCACCATCGTATAAGTATGAATACGAAACTGTACCTGGTGATCCGCTCAATACAATGATCTATACGCTTGATAATGGCATGAAGGTCTATATGAGTATCAACAAAAAAGAGCCGCGTGTACAGACTTCAATCGCAGTGCGTACTGGTTCGCGTAATGATCCGCCAAGTGCTACTGGTTTGGCTCACTATCTCGAGCACATGCTCTTTAAAGGCACGAGCAATATCGGTACAAGTAATTGGGAGGCTGAGAAAGTTCTGCTTCAGCAAATCTCAGATTTGTACGAGCAGCACAGAGGCGAAACTGATCCTGCAAAGCGTAAAGCGATCTACAATGAGATCGACAAAGTTTCAGGTGAAGCTGCTAAACTCGCGATAGCCAATGAATATGACAAAATGGTTGCTTCACTTGGTGCGCGCGGCACAAATGCCTACACCTCACTCGATCAAACTGTCTATATCAATGACATTCCTTCGAATAGCATCGAGAAATGGATGTCACTAGAAAGTGAACGTTTTAGTGAGCTTGTACTTCGTTTATTCCATACTGAGCTCGAAGCTGTCTACGAAGAATTTAATATCGGTCAAGACAGCGATGGTCGCAAACTCAGTAAAGCATTGCTCGAAGGTCTCTTCCCTACTCACACGTATGGTACACAGTCAACTATTGGAAAAGGTGAGCACCTTAAAAATCCTTCGCATGTCTTGATACACGAGTATTTTGACAAATATTATGTGCCAAACAACATGGCGATCTGTGTAGCTGGTGATTTAAATCCTGATCAAGTTGTTGATCTTGCTAAAAAGTATTTTGGTGACTATAAGCAGCAAGAAGTAACACCTCCATCATTTCCGAAGCAGCCTGCTTTGACTGCTCCTGTTGTCAAAACTGTTTTTGGACAAGAAGAAGAGATGGTTGACTTCGCATTTAGAGTTGACAACGGTGCACACTCTGATGAGATGATCATGATCGAAATGATCGATGGGCTTCTCACAAATGGCAAAGCAGGTATCGTCGATTTGAACTTGCTCCAAAAGCAAAAAGTACTCAGTGCGACATCATGGTTTTGGTCGCTCGATGAGTACGGTATGTTTGGTATCGAAGGCAAACCTCGCGATGGTCAAACACTCGATCAAGTCAAAGACTTACTCTTTGCTCAGCTCGACGCACTCAAGCGCGGCGAATTTGAAGAATGGCAAATCGAAGCTGTCATCAAAAGCAAAAAACTTCAGCAGATGCGCGGCATGGAATACAATAACATGCGCACTGGAGTGATGGTCGATGCATTTATTACTGACACTGATTATGGCACAGTAGCCCGCAAGTTTGATCGCATGGAGAAAATCACCAAGCAGCAAATCATAGATTATGCGAACAAGCGTTTTGACAACGGCTATGTGCTTGTCTACAAGAAGCAAGGTGAAGATCCAAACGTCTACAAAGTAGAAAAACCAACGATTACCCCTGTAGCTGTCAACCGCGAATCAAAGTCTGGATTTATTCAAGACTTTATGAAAAAAGAAACGAAGCCGCTTTCACCTGAGTTTATTGATTTTAATTCAAGAATTCAGAAAAGCAAACTCGCGAATGGTGTGCCAGTATCATACATCGAAAATGATGTCAATAAAACATTCTCATTGTATTACGTCCTTGATATGGGCCGCAATCATGATAAAGTATTGCCACTTGCAGTAGATTATCTCGAATATCTCGGTACTGATAAATATTCAGCAGAAGAACTCAAGAAAGAATTCTTTAAGCTTGGATTAGACTTTGGTGTTTCGACCGGTGAAGATCGAGTGTATGTTTCGCTTTCAGGTTTGAATGAATCATTTGAAGAAGGTGTCAAACTTTTTGAGCACATCCTTGCTAATGCGAAAGCTGATGATAAAGCCCTCGAAGGGCTCGTCGCAGACATCATGAAGCAGCGTGAAGCAGCTAAATCTGACAAGCGTACAATCCTACGTACCGCGATGTTTAATTATGCGCGTCATGGTAAGAACTCACCGTTCCTTGATCGTCTCGATGAGAAACAACTCAAACAATTGACTGGTACGCAGCTAACTGATCTCATTAAATCATTGACTTCTTACAAGCATTCGATTTTCTATTATGGCACACAGCCAGCTTCGTCTGTACGTGCGACACTCGATCGTTATCACAAAGTGCCCGTCGTACGCAAAGATTATCCAGCAGAAAAGAAATATGCTGAACTCGAAACACCATCTGACAAAATCATATTTGTCAATTTTGATATGGTTCAAGCAGAGATGATGATGGTTTCAAAAGGGCAGCAAGGCTTCCGTATCGAAGAAGCGCTCGCATCGAATCTCTACAATAATTACTTCGGCTTTGGATTGTCAAGTATTATGTTTCAGGAGATACGTGAAAGTAAAGCACTCGCGTACTCTACTTGGGCATACTACAGCACACCAAATCGTCAAGACAAATCATCATATATGCGTTCGTATGTTGGGACGCAGGTTGATAAATTACCTGAGGCGATGAAAGCTGTCCGAACAATTATTGAAGATATGCCAGTTTCTGATGCACAAATTGAAGCAGCTAAAAATTCTTTAATTGCTCAGTATGAATCAGAGCGCATCACAGGTGATAACATTTACTGGACTGCGCAAAGCAACAAGCGACTCGGTTTTGATCGTGATATTCGCAAAGATTATTACGAAGCAATTAAAGGCATGACAAAAGCGGATTTAATTAAATTCCAAAATGAAAATGTCAAAGGTCGCGGCTATACTATCCTAGTATTAGGTGACAAAAAGAAAGTCGATATGGACTTCTTAAAAACACTTGGTCCTGTACAAGAATTAACACTCGAAGAAGTATTTGGATACTAATAGTTTATTCCAAATTTAATTCTTAGCTCCTGTCAGTTTTCTGGCAGGAGCTTTTTTATTTAATAGAACATTTTGGGGCTGCCCTTCATTTCGCTTTGCTTCATTCAGGTCGGGCTATGCGGCAGTACGGTATCCTAGCTCTTATTGCTATAAATTACCACGCAATAAAATACGTGGTAATTTATAGCCATAAAATCCGCCCTACGGGCGCTGCCTACTATCCCTCAGCCAAAAGTCAAGAACACCAAAAAATCTAGTCATCTCAAACGAATATGAGAGATCTCACTTCTGCAATATGTTGAAATTAATAATTAATTCTTGTCCTTCACTATTTATTTCTACTAAACGTGAGACTTCTCCTATCGTCGAAGTGACAAAGGCTTGAGGAAGAGAGTTAGAAATTGCTTGGACAAGCGCTGCGAAGTGGTGGCGTAGCCAGACTCAGAAGCTGCGAATGCAGCGATGAGGCCGAATGAATAATGAGCCACGAAGCATAACGGCCCCCGAGAGAGCTCTAGCGAAATGAGGTGGAAGGCCTCTACTTAATTTCAGCTTCCAAAAATTGCATTCTTTATTTTACCAAAAAATCCCGCCGAGTTTTGAGTACTAGTTTCCCGCACCACAACGGATGCCTCGGAAGAATTTTGTATTGGGTTTACAATTTTAGCTTTCGCAAAAATTTGTTCGCGTGTAACTGGCATTGGCAAGCAATCAACTTCATCAATTTTCATGAGTTGGGTAGGTCGCTGCCCATTAATCAAATTAAATAAATGGTCGAGATAAAAATATCTATCTATCTCATATACTTCCACTTTATTTTCTGGCGTGTATTCGCCTTTATAGTAGTGAATATGCTTAGAACCATTGGGTAAAATTCCACTTACGGCAGATACTCTGACCTGCCCACTTTTATTTGGTTTTGACCCGTGAAAAAGATTATGAGCGTAAATACATGCCTCACCAGCTTTCATCGGTACGGCCTGCAAATATTGATTTAATTCATCATCAAATTGCATGAATATTGACGGTATCGTAATCGCACGCTGTGTCTGAAAAAAATTATGACTACCAGGAATAACTTGTAAACAGCCATTATGCTCATCTACATCTACTAGTGGCACCCAAATACTTAATGACACTCCTTGGGTTTCATCTACATTGTTCCAATCTTGATGTATCTGAGATTCACTCTCTGCATTATTTCCTTTGACTAAATATGTACATGCTGCCATGTAGCACTCTTGGAAATACTGGTCAAAATATGGTTGAAATGTTTCCTCAATAGTATTATCAATATGAAGGTTTTGCTCTCTCTTTCCTCCATTATATACATTTGAGTAAATACCTTCGACTACTTCTGGTCTTGTATCATCAAACAGTTTCTGAAGAGATTGAATCTCTTCTGCATTTAAGAATGGTACAATTACAAAACCGTCTTTCTCAAGCTGCTTTTGTAGTAGTGGATCTTGAAGTAGAGTATTCATCATACTCAAATATACAGAGATTGAATTATACTCGCTTTTTATTCGAGTTACGGTTTTTGTGTTGCCTACTTGTGTTTGAACGCCCAGAGTTATTGCCTTTAAACTTTGATGAAGTGCTACGGCGTTGTGTTCTTTGCTGTTTTTTACTTGGCGCTGGCTCTACTTCTGGATCATACGGAAATGGATGGTCATCAATCACTGGTATTTGCTGCTTAATGAGCTTTTGTATATCCTTAAGATAAGGGCACT
Source organism: Saprospiraceae bacterium (assembly GCA_020631455.1). Lineage (GTDB taxonomy): Bacteria > Bacteroidota > Bacteroidia > Chitinophagales > Saprospiraceae > JAHDHF01. The sequence goes on along the minus strand of JAHDHF010000068.1, from coordinate 5,922 downwards.
CTTCGCCCATACAAAATGAAATGGCTAGGCCACTCTCTCCTGCTCGACCTGTACGACCGATGCGATGCACATATGTCTCTGCTACATTTGGGATATCAAAATTAATGACGTGCGATAATTTTGAAACATCAATTCCGCGTGCGGCAATATCAGTCGCAATTAATACTTTAATGTCGCCTTCTTTAAATTGCTTAAGCGCACGCTGGCGAGCTGCTTGTGATTTATTACCGTGTATTGCAGCTGATTGTATTCCTTTGCTATCAAGTTTTTTGACAATTTTATTTGCACCATGTTTTGTTCTAGAAAAAACAAGTACTGAGCGAATTTCCGAAGTGTTTAGAATATGTACCAGCAGCTTGACTTTATTTGTTTTATTAACAAAATACAATGCTTGATCTACGCGCTCTGCAGTTGCTTGCTCAGGTTTGATCGTAATACGATGCGGCTCTCCGAGTATTTGTTTGGAAAGTGAAACAATTGAACTTGGCATCGTCGCAGAAAAAAATAATGATTGACGTTTCTCTGGTAATAATGCTATGAGCTTTTTTATATCATGAATAAAGCCCATGTCAAGCATTTGATCTGCTTCATCAAGAACAAAATATTTAATATGCCTAAGCGTAATAAAACCTTGATTGATTAAATCTAGTAAACGCCCTGGAGTAGCGACTAATATATCCACTCCTTTGTTGAGTGCTTTAGTTTGATGATGCTGCTTGACGCCCCCGAAAATGACAGTAGAAGTGACATCCGTAAATTGTGAATAGGCATCAATATTTTCTCCAATTTGAATCGCGAGCTCACGCGTTGGTGTGACAATTAATGATTGTATTTTTCGGCGTTTCATATCGCGCATACGATCGAGCGCAATGTGTTGAATAATGGGAATAGAAAAGGCTGCGGTTTTTCCTGTGCCTGTTTGGGCACATCCGAGCAGATCTTTTCCCTTTAGCAATTCGGGAATTGCTTGTTCTTGAATTGGTGTAGGTTCTGTGTAGCCTTGCTTTTCAATTGCTTTTTGTATTTGCGGTATTAATTCTAATTCTGAAAATTTCATATTACTTGTAGCTAGAATGATTAAGTTGAATGGACAAGCGCTGCGAAGTGGTGCGAGTGCAACGAGCAGATGCCGTAGGCAGCCGAGCGTACAGCGAGCCACGAAGCATAGCGACCGCCGAGCTTGCGAGGCGGATGGCCCAATTGTTTTATTATTAAAAAATAAAAGCCGCCCGTCTCGTGGAAACAAGACGCGCGGCCACTATAAGAGATTGATATAATCTCTGAGCTGTGTGTCAAAGAATTACTTCAACTCGATTTCTGCACCTGCAGCTTCGAGTGCTTCTTTGAGTTTTTCAGCTTCGTCTTTAGGAGCACCTTCCTTGATAGGAGCTGGAGCGCCGTCTACGAGAGCTTTCGCGTCTTTGAGGCCAAGACCGAGGAGGCCTTTTACTTCTTTGATGACTGCGAGTTTAGCAGCACCTGCAGATTTGAGTATGACGTCGAATTCAGTTTTCTCTGCTCCGCCGCCGCTTTCGCCGCCAGCAGCTGCCATCATAACTGGTGCAGCAGCAGCAGCAGGCTCGATGCCGTGCTCTTCTTTGAGGATGTTTGCTAGTTCTTGGACGTCTTTGACTGTCAAGTTTACTAGATCGTCGGCGAGTTGTTTTAAATCAGCCATTGTAATGAGTTTTAGATAAGGTAAAAAAAGGTTAACGATTAAGTGTGTAAACCGATTATTGGACTTGTCTCCTTGAGGAGAAACCACTGACGTGGCTGAAGCCTAGGTTGGTTATGCACCTGCGCGCTCTTCGAGTGCTTTGACAAGGCCTGCGATAGTCTGTCCTCCTGAGTTGAGGGCAGAAACGAGGTTCTTGGCAGGTGATTGAAGTAGACCAATGATCTCTGCAAGCAATTCTTCTTTGGACTTGAGTTTTGCGAGCTCGGCTAGCTTATCATCACCGATATAAACCGATGTATCGATGTAAGCTGCTTTGAGGATTGGTTTTGGATTGTTTTCGCGGAAGTCTTCGATCGCACGTGCTGGAGCATTAGCAGTATCTGTAAAGAGAAGTGCAGTTGGTCCTTTGAGTGTATCGTAGAGTTCTTCGTAGCGGCCGTCTTCGCCTACACTTTCGAGTGCTTTCTTGACGAGTGTGTTTTTGACGACTTGCATAGAGATTCCTTTTTCGAAGAGGACTCCACGAAGTTTGTTGACGTCTTCTACTGACATTGCAGAAGCATCAGCAAGGTAGAAGAAGTTGTTATTCTGAAATTGGTCTTTGAGAGACTCGACGAGGGCTATTTTCTGATCGCGTGTCATTCTATTCTATTCTTTAACTATGAGCAGATAGACCCCTTATCGGAGTGTTTTAGTGTCAACTGGTATGCCTGGGCTCATTGTAGAAGCAACTGTAACTGACTTCATATATGTGCCTTTTGATGCAGCAGGCTTGAGGCGAAGAATCGTAGAGATTACTTCGTTTGCATTGTCAGCGAGCGCTTGAGGAGTAAACGATACTCGACCGATAGACGCATGGATGATGCCTTGCTTATCTGTACGGAAGGTAATTTTACCTTTTTTAACTTCGCTTACAGCTGTACCAACAGCCATCGTTACTGTACCAGTTTTTGGTGAAGGCATTAATTGACGAGGCCCGAGGATACGAGCTACTTGGCCAACTTTACCCATGACGCTTGGCGTAGCGATGACGACATCGATATCAGTCCAACCGTCTTTTATTTTTTGGATAAATTCATCTAGACCGACGAAATCTGCTCCAGCATCTTTTGCTTCTTGCTCTTTGTCTGGTGTTGTCAGTACGAGTACTTTCTTCGTTTTACCAGTACCGTGCGGAAGACTTACTGTGCTACGGATTTGTTGGTCTGATTTGCGGACATCAACTCCAAGACGAACATGTACGTCTACAGAGGCGTCAAATTTTTTGGCAAGGTTTACTTCCTTGACGAGTGCCATTGCATCCTGTAAAGAGTACAATTTATCAGCTTCGATTTTTTCATTAGCGGCTTTGCGCGCTTTCGAAATTTTAGGCATTGTATTAATGTGTTTTGATTCCAGAAAAGGAATCGATGAGGTAATAACGTCTTAGAATAAAGGCTAAGACTTCCTACTCTACTGAGCTTGCCTAAGCTTCAGCAGATTCAGTTTCCCATGGTGGAGTGCCTTTGACGACTAAGCCCATAGAGCGTGCCGTACCAGCGATCATTTTCATACCGCTCTCAACTTTAAAGCAGTTGAGGTCAGCCATTTTATCTTCTGCAATTGTGCGGAGTTGATCCCAAGTGACAGTACCGACTTTATTTCGATTTGACTCCGCAGATCCACTTTTGAGTTTAGCAGCTTCGAGAAGCTGAACTGCAGCAGGTGTTGTTTTGATGACAAACGTAAACGATTTGTCTTTGAATACTGTGATCAGTACTGGTAAGACTTTACCTTGCTTGTCTTGAGTGTCAGCGTTAAAACGCTTGCAAAACTCCATGATGTTGACACCTTTGGCACCGAGTGCTGGTCCTACTGGTGGAGCTGGATTTGCTTGTCCGCCACGTACTTGGAGTTTGATGAATGTTTCGACTTCCTTTGCCATATCTGGGGCTTTTCAGTATTCGTTAATATCGTTTCTTAAGAGATTTTTTCTACTTGCATGAAGTTGAGCTCAACTTCAGTATCGCGACCGAAAATCTTGACGATCACTTTCATTTTTTTCTTTTCTTCGTTGACTTCTTGAATCGTACCTACGAATTCGTTGAAGGCTCCATCTGTAATCTTGACATCCTCGCCAATGATGTATGGCTCGATCATCGCCTCAACTTCTTCTTGTGAATCATCAACACGACCGAGGAGACGGTTTGCCTCTACTTGACGCATTGGTGTAGGCTTGTCACGGCCCAAGAAGTGAATAACATTTGGAATCTTAGAAATTGTTTGGATTATTGTTCCAGTAAATTTTGACGGAACGGCTTCTACGAGGATATAACCAGGTAAAATATTTTGATCCATCACTACTTTCTTTCCTTTACGGACTTTGTAGACTTTGCGCAGTGGCACGACAAGCTGAGTGACGAAGTCTCCCCAGTTGTTACGACTGATCTCAAGGTCGATACGCTCTTTGATCTTGCGCTCTTTGCCTGAGATTACTCTTAGGCTATACCATTTAGTTTCTTCACCGTTAGTAGACATCGTAATTAGAGGTTATAAACGGTGTTGTAAAGAAGGTTCTTGGATGCTAAGTCCATCACAAGAATAATGAGCGAAATCAACAAGCTGGCGACAAGCACAAGCACTGTACTCTGAGATAACTTTGCCCAAGTAGGCCAAGTCACCTTATTGACTAGTTCGTTGTAGCTTTCTTTGATGTATTCAATAATACGTTGCATGGTGATAATAGTGTTATTCTTGTTTGTAGCACGGGCAGAAGGGCTCGAACCTACGACCTACGGTTTTGGAGACCGTTGCTCTACCAACTGAGCTATGCCCGTTTGCAATGAAGCATCCCTTGAAAACAAGGGATGCTCTAGTGCTTTGGTATTCTAGTTTACTTCTTCAAAACAGTTGAGAAGTAATTGATAACATTGCTTATGCAAGGATTTCAGTTACCTGACCGGCACCGACTGTACGACCGCCTTCACGGATCGCAAAACGGAGACCTTTGTCCATTGCAACACGGTTGATGAGTTTTACCTCAAGACCAACATTGTCACCTGGCATTACCATCTCTACTGTTTCAGGTAATTTGCAATCACCAGTTACATCAGTTGTACGGAAGTAGAACTGTGGACGGTAGCCATTGAAGAATGGAGTGTGACGTCCACCTTCGTCTTTGCTCAAAACATACACCTCACACTTGAAGTGATCGTGTGGAGTGACTGAACCAGGCTTGCAGATAACCATACCACGGTGGATATCAGTTTTCTCAATACCACGGAGAAGGATACCAGCATTGTCACCCGCTTGACCTTCGTTTAGAAGTTTGCGGAACATCTCAACACCTGTGCAAGTAGAAGTCAATGGCTTGTCTACAAATCCAACGATCTCGACTGGCTCACCTACTTTGATGATACCACGCTCGATACGACCTGTAGCAACTGTACCACGTCCAGTGATTGAGAATACATCCTCAATAGGCATCAAGAATGGCTGATCAACTAAGCGCTCTGGCTCAGGAATATCAGCATCACATGCAGCCATCAACTCTTCGATAGCTTTGATACCTTCAGGAGCGCCTTCGAGTGCTTTGAGTGCAGAACCTTTGATGATTGAAGCATCTTCGAATCCATAAGACTCGAGAAGTTCACCTACTTCCATCTCTACGAGCTCAAGCATTTCCTCATCATCGACGAGGTCTACCTTGTTCATAAAGACAACTACTTTAGGAACACCTACCTGACGTGCAAGGAGGATGTGCTCACGAGTTTGTGGCATAGGACCATCAGTCGCAGCACAAACAAGGATAGCTCCGTCCATCTGAGCAGCACCCGTTACCATGTTTTTGACATAGTCAGCGTGACCAGGACAGTCTACGTGTGCATAGTGACGGTTTTCCGTCTCATACTCTACGTGAGCAGTATTGATCGTGATACCACGTTCCTTTTCTTCAGGAGCAGCATCAATGTTATCGTAGTCCTGCTTTTGAGCCAAGCCTTTGTCTGCGAGGACTTTAGTAATTGCAGCAGTAAGAGTCGTCTTACCGTGGTCAACGTGGCCAATTGTGCCGATGTTGAGGTGTGGCTTGTTTCTTTCGAACGTTTCCTTAGCCATCGTATGGTAATTATGAGATGAGAGTGAAAAATGATTTGATCTTCAGTAAGAGCAATCCAAAAACCTGAAACCACGTGCACTCTACAAGAAGACAAGAGCCAATGAAGGGATTTGAACCCTTGACCCCTTCCTTACCATGGAAGTGCTCT
>JAHDHF010000236.1 GCA_020631455.1 Saprospiraceae bacterium | reverse complement strand
GTTCTGGAGAACGTAAGGCTTCTTTTTCCAAGAATTGGTAAACGTATTCCTTAGCAACTCTTCCTTTATTGATTTGTGATAATAAAGTCAAAAAGAAAGGGCTCAAATCTTTCAACATTTCAAGCTTGTTGCTAGCGTGTTTGTCGAGCCATTCGGCCGCTAGTTTCTGAACTCTGGCAGATGGATGCTGACTTAACTGTTCTAGGAACTGAGGCGTGTTTTCTTCATTGAGATACTGCTGAATCTGTTCCAATCCAAAAGCCTGTACTTCATCCCGTACACTATCGCAAAGGCTAACTAAAAGCTTCGGGGTCCAATCTCTTTCTTGAAACTCCTTTACCGCAAAATCCATCATAAACTTTCGGCTGTCTTCCCAATCGGTCTCTAACAAGCGAAGCGTTTTATCTGCTTCATAGATTGCTCTTTCTTTTTGGGAAAGGATGCATTGCTGTGCCCATTCTCGCACGTCTTTCAGTTCGTGCTTGCCTAGTTCTACGATGGCTTCTATTTCCAATTCGCTGGCATCCGTTGTCGCTTCCAAAATGGCAAAGCCAACTTGCTGTGCTGGATACTTTTTGGATTGAAGCAGACGGTTCATTTTACGGCGAGGTAAAGCGATAATGAAAGGCATCATTTCCAAAGCAGTCAGCAAGTGGGCAATGAAATCATGTACTTCATTGGCTTTGCCACGCATCAAAAGAAAATCGCTGAGCGTTTTGGTCAGTGCTTGTCCGAAATCGGGGTATGCTTCGCTCAATCGCAGTACGGTTGGGCGTATAGCAGCCCGTACTTCTGGGCTTGGGGAAACACAGCAATTGGTTACAGCGATGCGCTCTTGATACAGCTTCTCGTCTGGTAGCAATCCAAACAATTCGATACCAGCCGCTCGGACATCATTGTGCTCGGAACTCATCAATTGCATGATAAGTTGGTAGGGCAATTGAGCAACTGGAATATGATGGTCTTGCATGAGCTGAGCGGCAAACACCTGTATTTTTTGACTTGGATGTTGAACGAGTGCTTTTAGTTGTTCTCTGGTAGTTTGTTGAGCTGCTTGATGCAGTCGTTTTTGTATAAATGCTAAGATTTTTTCTAGGAAATCATCCTCTTGACAATTATCTATATAATGCAAAAGATGCTCTAATAAGGTAGCTTTGTTTTTGTAGGACGGATGAGCCACGGCATCATTTATCCATTGCTGAGCTATGGTATTAGGATGAAGTATCATCTCCGTGATGAAGTGGTAATCTTCTAGCAGTTGAGTTTTGTTTTGCTTCAACCAATTGATTGCTAACTGAACAGCAGCTTCAATATTTGAATCCAATAAAGCGAGAAAAACACCCGATTCAGAAGTAAAACGTTCATATTGCTGTTGTACCGTTTGGATAGCAATTTGTTTGGTTCTGTCATAGGGCTTTGCAAGCATATTGACAATATCCGATGGCTGAACAGCATCTGCGAACGCTTCATTGTCATCGAAGATACGCCCTGCAAATTGTTGGACGATGTTGTTATTACTCTGTGCTAACAACAAGACGGTTTCCAAAGGGGATTTGTCCCATAGTTCTGGGAAGCATTCGGTCCTTTCTTCTCCTAGGTTTGCCTTAGCTGCGTTGACCTGAACAGAGTTGCCCGTTGATGAAATATGAACTTGTTCATGCTTATCATAAATCAGGCGATATAGAATGGCGTTGTCCCATTGATTAGGGTAGTAGATGTAATTTCGGATGCTTTCCCATCTGCCCGTTCGGTTATTTCTCACATAACTGTATCTGGTTTCTGTATAAGCCGTTTTTATATTGGCATCGTCAGATTGCAGTAAATAAGCTGCCGCCAATTTGGTGAATTGAGGATTGGCAGCGTCACCGCTTCGGAACAAAATCCTAGCAAATCTTTTCTGAAGGTAGTTTTTTGTTTTAGAGGTAAACCCAAAAGTGGAATTGGTTTTTTTGAGTTCTTCTTGCAATGGCACATAACGATAGCGACCGTCTACGATTGCCAAAACCAGTTTTTTGATATTGACTTGTCGCCATCTGCCATTCTTGTCTTGCTCCCATTTTCCCCGTCTGATAATATTGCTTTCAGAGTAGGTCTTCGTGATTTTCCAGTAGAGTATAGCCAGAGTAGTGGTATCTTCAAAATGCTCTGCCGCCTTGATGATTTTTCGGAAGGGTTTGAAGTAGTTTCCTTTTAAAGG
>JAHDHF010000235.1 GCA_020631455.1 Saprospiraceae bacterium | reverse complement strand
AATTGATTGTACAAAATGAGAGAAAACTGTTTTGTGTTTTTCAATATCCATATCAGGGGCGATTGATACACGGACGATATAATCTTTATCTTTTTCTTTAGTAGTACCTTGAGTTGACGTAGCAGGAATTGTCCAGTAGCTGCCTTTAAGCTGCCCGTAGCTGACACAGTGTTTAGCTTCGTCTGGTAATTCTTGTATCATTAACTCAATGAGCTTGTGATTTAATTCTTGTTTGTTTTTTTCTTTTTCTACTTCAGTATTTCCCGGTGCTGGTAAGTCAAGTGAAAAAACTGAAGGTGTAAATCCATGAGCTGCTAATTCTTCTGAAACAAAATTGATTTTTGCAGCAGGTAAAGCTGCTTGTATATGATTGACAAATGCTCTGGTGTTTTGATAAGCAGATTGAATTCGAGAAAGCATTGATGGAATCTGCTGCTCGAGGAGTTCTATTTGTTTATTCGTAGCAGAATTATCACAGAGCTCAAGATGCTGCTCGATGATGTGCATGAGATAATCGGCTTTTGTATTTGCTATTGCATAGCCAGCTGTACACAATCCACCACTCGGAAATTTTGATCCGCTCACATAAGCGATTGTTTTTACTTCAGCCAAAATATCATCATCTCCTAGGAAATGAACATTTGGACAGAATGTCTGATCGAGTATAAATATTGGAGCAATTGCTGCTTCACCTGTTGGAGTCGTTCTTGACTTTTGAAGTGCTTGACTTAATAATTGCAAATCCGGAACTTCAACTCTTGGGTTGGTTGGTATTTCTGCTATAATGAATGGTATCGCATCTACTTTTGCGAGTTGAGATAAAACAAGCTCTACACTTTGTACCATGTCATGATCGCCATCGACAGGCAGATCAACTACTTCTACATTTTCAATAGCTGCTGCGATGCGTCGCGATTGATCATTTGTACCGCCGTAGCAATTCGGAGGCACAACGATTTTAATGTCTTTGTTTGGATGTTTTGTTTTTGCATCATCAATTAAGCCCATTAAAATGGCATACTGCACTGAGAGGCCGCTTGAGCTGAGTATTGGCTGGGTCTTAACTCCGTTTATTTCTTGAATACTTCTATAAACAGCTTCATGATTGCTTGAAAATGATTGCTCGTCAGTTCTAGTATTTGTTAATTGCTGCAGAATGGCGAGACAATCGTGCGGCGTCATGGCAATTGTTTCGCGTCGTCTGACATGTTGTATCGCAGCTGAATATTCATTAGCATTTTTGTGATTAATAAAAACGATGCTGCCTTGATCTTTTATTACTTGAATTATAAAATCAAATTCAGATGATTGAGATCGCGATGTTATTTTTTTTCCTTGATTAATATAAATAGTGATACCATCAAAAGCTGGTAATTGATTGACTGTAGATAAATTAATACAATCAAATTCGTAGCCGTACACTTGCTGCAATAATTCTGTGTCGAAACATTCAGGTAATTCATTTCTATAAATCAAACGAGTATTGATATTGTCTAATTTATTTTTTCGAAGAATGGCATAAATCGGCATCGTCATGGATGAAAAACTAATGACGTTTTTTTCATCAATTGATTGCTGTTTAGCGAGAGTCCATTCGAGCAAACAGGAAAGCGGATGCCCAAGTCTGATATAATCAAAAGCGGTAGGGAGCTCTTGTAATGCGGTTTCACTTACAGAGTTATTTTTTAATAAAGATTCAAGATGATCGAGGAATTCAACTTTTGCTAATCCTTCATTGTAAATGTCAAGTCGATGCGTTGTTAATTTGAGCCAATCGCTAGGCGCATGTTCTATGACTTGTTTGACGAAATTGAGGATATTTTGATTTGTCATTTTATCTATTTTAAAGTCGGAGCCGCAAGATACGCTGTGAGATCGGACAAGCGCTGCGGAGTGGTGCCGTAGGCAGACGCCGATAGGCGGCCGAGCGAACAGCGAGCCACGGAGCATAGCGACCGCCACGAAGTAAAATGAGTGGCGGATGGCCCAACATTATTTTTCAATAAAAAAAAACGCTCCTTATCGAATTACAAGGAGCGCTTGAATGAAAATCTAATATACTTATTCTGTCACGATAAATTTGCGCGAAGAGCTACCAGTCTCATTCTGGATATTGAGAATGTACATACCAGGTGAGAGGTTTTGAATATCGAGATTCTCAGTCTGTGTGCCAGTAAATTGAATCTGCTCAGTCGAAATTATTTGACCAGTGACTGATGCAATGCTGACTTG
>JAHDHF010000234.1 GCA_020631455.1 Saprospiraceae bacterium | reverse complement strand
CGAAGATGAGTTGCCATTGAGCCGCAAGAATATCCACACGATGAGCGAAGTCATCGATCAGGAAACGAATGTCGTGCGCATAGGTGCATTAAGTGGACCCAATTTATCTGCAGAATTATTTGCTGGGCAGCCAGCAGCTTCTGTCGTCGCAAGTCGCTATCGCGAAGTCATTGACGCAGGTCAGCGAACTCTCAATTCGCAACAATTTAAAATTTATTCGTCTTCTGATATTACGGGAGTTGAATTTGCGGGAACATTAAAAAATATCTTTGCAATTGCTGCTGGAATTTTAGGCGGCCTTGACCTCGGTTATAATGTTTGGGCTTTCTTATTATCGCGCGGCATGGGGGAGATGGCACGCCTCGGCGAAACACTTGGTGCCGATGTCAGAACTTTTGTAGGTGTCGCTGGTATGGGCGATTTAATAGCGACGGCATCATCTACAAAGAGTAGAAATTATACTGTCGGCTATCATCTTGCAAAGGGAAAAACGATCGAACAAATCGAAGCGGAAATGGATGAAACTGCTGAAGGAATTCGGACACTTAAAACGATGTTTAGAATCGGCGAGCAATACAATATCCATATTCCAATCGTGGGCGCTTTGTACAATGTTGTATTTCATAAATATCCAATAGAAAAAGCCGTCAACTTTTTGATGCAATATCCATTTGATAAAGATGTTGATTTCTTGCAATCATGAAATACGGATCAATTGCTTGCGGACATATCGAAACAGCTCGAGCTGCTCAAATCATCCTCGAAAATGGAGGCAATGCATTTGATGCTGGGATCGCATCTTTATTTGCGAGCTTTTTGGCCGAGCCATGTATGAGCTCGGCAGGCGGCGGCGGCTTTGCACTATTATCTACACCAAATTCTGAAGTCGAATGTCTTGACTTTTTTTGTCAGACGCCGCTACACAAACCTGATATGTCTCAGACACATTACGTCGCTGCTGACATTGATTATGGCGAATCAGTTGAGCGTTTTTATGCAGGAACTGCTAGTGTCGGTGTGCCAGGTTCGGTCGCTGGTATTTTTTCTATTTATGAAAAATATGCCTCAATGCCAATGCATGAACTTGTACAGCCTGCAATTGAACTCGCAAAAAAAGGCGTACTCGTCAATGCGTATCAAGAATTTGAATTACGCCTCCTCTACCCTATTTTTTCATTATTTGATCGCGGCCTCGAATTATTTTATAAGAATAAAAAAGAGCTCGTCGAAGGTCAAATGATGCACATGCCGCATCAAGCAGATTTTTTAGATGTGCTCAGTCGCGAAGGCAGCCGATGGTTTTATGAAGGCGATATTGTCAATTTGATTCTCAAGGATTTTGAGCAAGAAATAACACGAGGCGTTTTAACCCGAGATGATTTTAAACAATATAAAGTAATACAATCAAAGCCGCTTTCCTTTCAATTTAACAATCAAACAATTTATGCGCCGCCTGCGCCAAATCTTGGTGGGCCATTGACCAAGCAGCTTCTCGAACTTTATGCTTCTATTGAGCCAAAGCAATTAAAGTCGTATCAAGATACATTCTCACTTCATTGGACGAGCGCTTTAGCCAAATTGCAAGAGCCTGAATTTCATAATTCGAAGCGCGGCTGCACATCGCATATCAGCGTCTATGATAAAGCTGGAAATGCCTGTACAATTACAATAAGCAATGGCGAAGGCAGCGGATATATCATACCAGGTACAGATGTCATCCTCAATAATATGCTCGGCGAGCCGACGCTCCAACCAGATGGTCTTCATACATGGACACCAAATGTGCGACTCGGCAGTATGATGACGCCGCTTATTATTAAAAATTCGGACCAAAAAACCGTACTCGTCACTGGCACAGGTGGCGCAGCACGCATCCCGTATGCCCTAGGACAACTTATTGCCCATACGCAAAACCCAGAATTCTCTCTAGAAGACGCGACGCTCCATCCGCGCATCCATTTTCAAGATGACATTTTGCATTATGAGCTTGACTTGATTAATAATCAAAATTGTCATCCGCTCTTTGAACAACAGCAACAATGGCAAGAGCGAGCCATGTATTTTGGCGGCACGAATTCTATTAAAATAGATGACAAGCAAATAGAAACATTTGCCGATCCGCGACGACTTGGTGTCAGCATCTCAATTTAATACGAAGTCGGAAAGCTACTATCTGTCACGAGAATAAAATCAGCAACGCCGATATGCTCTTCTTTAAGTTTTGAAATATCATCTTG
>JAHDHF010000233.1 GCA_020631455.1 Saprospiraceae bacterium | reverse complement strand
GGCTACCACTTCGCAGCGCTTGTCCGCAATGATAATTCCCTCGCTGGCGGAGAAACTGCCGATTTTAATCAGCAGTGGGGGTGGTCGGCTGAGGGATAGAAGGTGTTGTCTGAACGAGCGCGACTTGAGGAGCGCGAAGAGAGTGCCGGATAGCCCGACCTGAATGAGCTTGCGAATGAAGGGCAGCCCCAAATTATTCAATTAAAAAAATAAAGAATCAACGAGAAGTCTATCTTGAGCACGCTTGTACAACTCATCATTATTTCCATTTTATGCGAATACATATAATTGCTACTGGGGGCGCGATTATGCACAGCCTTGCTATTGCTTTGCATCTACAAGGGCATGAGGTATCTGGCTCTGATGATGTAATTTTTGATCCTGCTCGAAGTCGCTTGCAGCAGCATGGATTGTTGCCGAGCCAAGAAGGTTGGAATCCCAACCGGATCACTCCTGATCTTGATTTGGTCATCATCGGAATGCATGCGCGCCAAGACAATCCCGAACTGCAAGCAGCTATGGATCTCCGCATTTCAGTTCAATCATTTCCAGAGTACATCGCCGAAGCGGCAAAGTACAAAACACGGCTCGTCGTAGCAGGAAGCCATGGCAAGACAACGACGACTTCGATGGTGGCGCATATTTTTCAGGCAATTGGACAAGACTTTGATGTCCTCGTGGGTGCAAGTATCGAAGGCCTCTCAAATCCAGTAATTTTAAGCGATGCGCCTGTGATGGTCATTGAAGGTGACGAATATCTGACTTCAGCACTTGATCGTCGACCAAAGGTTTTGCACTACAAACCACAAGCGTCTGTCATTACAGGAATTGCTTGGGATCATGCAAATGTTTTTCCGACTGAAGAAATCTATCAGCAGCAATTTGTTGACTTTTTGCAATCACTCGATGCTGGCTCGACGGTATTTTATTATTCAAAAGATGCAGCGCTTCAGCAACTGATTGATGCTCATGGAGCAGATTTAAATTGCATTCCATATTCAGAAGATGCTTTACCAGTTGCGGATAATCAACTCCAAGTGTTTGGAGATCACAACCGCGCCAATCTTCAAGCCGCTCGTTTATTGGCGACTTATTATGGCTGCGATGATATGCAAGTCTTATCAGCGTTGAAAACATTCAAAGGCGCCCAAGGACGACTAACCAAACTCGACACAAAAGAAATCGCGTATCGAGATTTTGCTCATGCGCCATCGAAGGTCAAGGCAACAACCGAAGCTGTCAAGCAGCAATACAAAGACAAACGACTTGTTGCCGTTTTAGAATTACATACGTTCAGTAGTCTCAACATGGATTTTATTCCGCAGTATGCAGATACACTTGAAGCAGCTGATCATGTCATCATTTACATTGATCCAGAAACGGTTAAGCGCAAAAAGCTGCCTGAATTAGATTATGAAACAGTCAAATCGATTTTTGCGCATCCGAATATTGTCATCGAAACCGATCTTGAATCTCTCGAATCAGCAATTACAAAAGCACACCAAGCAGCAGATGTTAGCCTCTTTATGTCATCAGGGCATTTTGCTGGTCTAAATATTCAAGCAATTGTCGAGAGCTGGTCGTGAGCACGCGAGAAGGTTCTATATTTGCCGCTAAGCAACTCCCTTGTGGCTGATTCAGTCGTCATCATACCAACCTACAATGAGCGCGAAAACATTGAGCGCATCATAGAAGCCGTCTTCAATCTCGAGACGGACAATCCGTTTCATGTCTTGATTATAGAAGACGGATCGCCTGATGGTACAGCCGACATCGTCAAGCGAATGCAGCAAGAACAATACGCTTACAAACTGCACATGATCGAGCGATCAGGCAAGCTCGGGCTCGGTACAGCGTACATCACAGGCTTTAAATGGTGTCTCGAAAATGGCTATGACTACATTTTTGAGATGGATGCGGACTTTAGTCATCCGCCAGCTAAGCTGCTTGAGCTGCGCAAAGCTTGTCAAGAAGATGGAGCAGATGTGAGCGTCGGGAGTCGCTACGTGCCGGGCGGCAAACTTGTCAATTGGCCTTGGGATCGCGTCTTTTTATCTAAAGGCGCCTCGCTTTACGTGCGCCTCATCACATGGATGTGGGTGATGGATCCGACAGCTGGATTTGTCTGCTACACACGCGATGCACTTGAGCGACTCGATTTTGATAAAATTCGATTTGTCGGGTATGCTTTTCAGATCGAGATGAAATATTCGCTTCGTCAGCTCGGCTGCACCATCAAAGAAGTGCCGAT
>JAHDHF010000232.1 GCA_020631455.1 Saprospiraceae bacterium | reverse complement strand
GGGCCATCCGCGCCGTACTAACGCACGTCGCGGTCGCTATGTTCCGCAGCTCGCTGTTCGCTCGGCCGCTTCGCGTCTAGGCTCATTACATTCGCCTACTGCTGCACAGCGCTTTTCCAAGCTACTTGTATGTATTATTCCTCAGTATTTTCTGGGAAATAATATTTCATAATCACTTCGTGACCTTCCTTTTCGCCAGTATCAATAAATCCAGCACGCTTATAAAATCCATCCGCGCCGTCATTTTCTTTTGGCACATAAGTCAAGATAATTTCTTTGGCGTGCGGCGCTAATTCTTTAATTACTTGTTTGCTTAATTGGAGAGCAGCCATTCCGTAACCTTTTCCTTGGTGCTCCTTGTCGATCATAAATCGCCAGACCCAATATTCATTTTCCTTATGATTAATGTCAAGCATAATAAAACCGACTGGCGTCTCCTCATGATAAATGCCGCGCATCCATGCCGTCTCTTCATAATGCGCTTGCGCTATTGAGCGCGCATTGGTCGCCACTTGATCGAGCTGATGCTCGTGTACAGATAGATGTATGATCTTTCTGTAATTGTCTTTTGTTATTTCTTTGAAGTGGATCATAATTATTTCTGATGGTTAATAATTAAGTTGTTGTTTTGCATATTCAATTGTCTTAGGGACTCTATTCATCTCACTAGCAAAATCAGGCAAATCCTCATTTAACCAACCTAAAACAAGCATTATTCTGTCATTCGTTTCTAAAACTTTGTTGAAATTCCATGATATAGGTTCATGATGAACAACTCTATTTCTAGAGTCACGAATTTTGTTGAGTATTAGCTTTGCTATGTGCTGTCCCGGTAATTCCTCTCCCAGATATTAGATGCTGGTGATGAATCCGGGTTTTTTTATTTATTGGCACGAGTGTCTCAATACAGTCACTAAACTAATCTAGATTTTAAAAGTAGAATGCACTTCGGACAAGCGCTGCGAAGTGGTGGCGAAATGCAATGTAGCCAGATGCAAGCGGAGCGCAGCAGCCGAGCGAACAGCGAGCCACGAAGCATAGCGACCGCAGCGCATGAACCCCGATTCTCAGGGGGGATGCTGCTGCGGATGGCCCAAAATCAATTCAATTAGACCTTGTAGAATCAGGCGAAACCGCGTAAAAAATCGTACTTTTGTAGGCTATGAGCTCTGATAAAAAACAGCCGAAAAATGCACCTGAATATGGTGCTGGAAATATCCAAGCACTCGAAGGTCTAGAAGCCGTCAGAATGCGCCCTGGAATGTATATCGGAAGCACCGATACCAAGGGTTTGCACCACCTTGTTTATGAGGTACTTGACAACTCGATTGATGAGCATCTCGCAGGTCATTGTTCAGAGATTACGACGATTATCCACAAAGACAACTCGATCACTGTAAAGGATAATGGTCGTGGTATCCCTGTCGGGATGCACGCCAAGCTGAAGAAATCAGCGCTCGAAGTCGTCATGACTGTCTTGCACGCTGGTGGTAAGTTTGATAAGGACACGTACAAGGTTTCGGGTGGTCTGCACGGTGTTGGTGTTTCTTGTGTGAATGCCTTGTCGATTCACCTTCGAGCAGAAGTGCATCGCGAAGGCAAAATCTATGAGCAATCATACAAGCAAGGCATTCCGCAATCAGAGGTCAAAGAAGTCGGCAGCACAGATTATCGTGGTACGAACGTGACATTCAAGCCTGATGCAGAGATTTTTGAAACGCTTGAATACAACTACACCACACTGGCGACTCGAATCCGAGAGCTTTCGTATCTCAATAAAGGTCTTAGCTTGTTCTTGATCGATGAGCGCGATGTAGATGAAAAAGGCGAGATGCGCAAAGAGGAGTTTTACTCTGAAGGCGGATTAAAAGAGTTCGTTCAATTCTTGGATGAATCTCGCACGCCGATTTTGTCTGAGCCTGTGTACGTTGTCGGCAAAGAGGACAACGTAGAAGTCGAGGTCGCGATGCAGTACAACACATCGTACTCAGAGAATGTCGCCAGCTATGTCAATAACATCAACACACGCGAAGGCGGAACGCATGTCAATGGATTTCGTCGCGCAGTCAATCGCGTATTCAAGCAGTATGGCGACCGCGAAGGCTTGTTCAATAAATTAAAGTTTACGATCTCTGGCGAAGATTTTCGCGAAGGCATGACAGCTATCGTGAGTGTCAAAGTGCCGGAGCCGCAATTTAAAGGGCAGACCAAAGGCGAACTCGGAAACAGTGAAGTCACAGGTATCGTGAGTCGCTGCGTCGG
>JAHDHF010000067.1 GCA_020631455.1 Saprospiraceae bacterium | reverse complement strand
TCAATGGACGATTGTCCATTGCGCTCGGTAGACGGAAGCCGAAATTGACGAGATTAAGCTTGCGCGCTCGATCACCGCCAAACATGCCGCGCACTTGCGGCAAGGTTACGTGACTTTCGTCTATGAACATCACGTAATCATCTGGGAAATAATCAAGTAGGCAGAATGGTCGTGTACCTTGCTTGCGACCGTCAAAAAAGCGGCTGTAATTCTCGACGCCTGGGCAATAGCCAAGCTCGCGCATCATTTCTAGATCAAAGGTCACACGCTCATGGATGCGCTTCGCTTCCAAGAATTTTTGCTCTGACTCGAAGAAACGTTCTTGAGCGTAGAGCTCGTCTTCAATATCGCGGATGATGCCTTGAAACCGATCGCGCGGGGCGATATAAAGATTGGCAGGGAAGATCGCCGACTCATCTACTGTTGTGATGCGTTTGCCGCTTTCGATCTCAAATGTGTCGATGCGCTCGATCTCATCTCCAAAAAACATGATCCGCAGTCCATGTTCTGTGTAGGGCAGATTGATATCGACGGTATCGCCTCGCACTCTGAAATTCGCTCTTTCGAGCGTGCCTTCGCTGCGGCTGTATTGACTCTGCACGAGTTCGCTCAAAAATGTATTACGGCTAATGATCTGACCTTGCTCAATGCGGATGATGCTCGATTGATAATCTTCTGGGTTTCCCATACCGTAAATACAGGAAACAGAAGCCACGACGATAATATCACGCCTACCGCTCAGAATACTAGACGTCGCTCTCAGGCGCAGCTTGTCGACTTCTTCATTGATGTTGAGGTCTTTTTCGATGTACGTGTCAGTCACTGAGATGTACGCTTCAGGCTGATAATAATCGTAGTAGCTGACGAAGTACTCGACAGCATTCTCTGGAAAAAACTGCGAAAACTCGCCATACAGCTGCGCCGTCAAAGTCTTATTGTGTGTCAAGATCAAGACAGGACGCTGCAATTGCTGGATGACATTCGCCATCGTAAATGTCTTGCCACTTCCAGTGACTCCGAGCAACACTTGCGCGCGCTCGCCTTGCTCTATGCCTTCTACAAGCTGCTTGATAGCTTGAGGCTGATCGCCAGTTGGCTTAAAAGGTGATTGGAGTTGAAATTTTGGCATAAAATCGAGACAAACAAAGATGCAAAAGCAAAAACACATTAGACACTTCAATCTTAACGAATCAATTCAATGCTTGGTTTTACCTTCGCGCTCTAGCATACACAAAGACATGTTTGAATTTGAAAAAGTCGTCGCACTCAGCGGCAAGTCATCACTCTTCTCCGTCGTCGGCAATCGCAACAACGGACTCATTGTCCAAGACCTCGAATCAGGTAAGCGATCATTCGCGCCTTCACGCAAATATCAGTTTACGCCACTCGACAGCATATCGATCTACACGACCCAAGATCCATACGCGACTGAGCTTAGAGAAGTCTTTAAGTCTATGCTCGAAAAGAAAAACGAAGGTGTCGATCTAGCAGCTCTTCAATCTGATGATGACTACACCTCGTTTTTTGAATCTGTTTTGCCAACGTACGATCCAAGCCGCGTGTACGTCCGCGATATGAAGAAAGCCGTCCGATGGTTTCAGTTTCTTGATTCGCGTGAGTTGATCTCTGATGAAATTCTGACGCGCAAAGAAGAAGAAAAGACAGAAGAGTAATCATCGTTTCATGATTTTTGTGGGCCATCCCCGCGGCTGTGCCGCGCGGTCGCTATGCTTCGTGGCTCGCTGTTCGCTCGGCCGCCTGCATTTCATTTCGGCGTCTGGCTTTCGCCACCACTCCGCAGCGCTTGTCCACTCGCGAAGAAGTTGAAGACCAAAGGATTGAGGCAGCTCAAAGAAGCAAACAGCCAAAAAATTAATCAAGCGATTTAAATCGCACGACCCTAAAATCACCCTCGATCACAAGTGTTGAGTCAATGACAGGCTGAAGAACTGCTTCTGTCTCAGGCTCAATATCACGAAGGACCGCATACTGAACACCTTGCTTAATAAAAGTATGCAGCTGCGGCTCACCGTGCAAGGCATAGCCAAGCTGCCCTGCCCAATTAAGTCCGTAACCATGACGATCGAGGTAATAAAACATGACGCAGCCAGTCTGATCATAGCCCATGAGTATTGGCTCTGTTTTGTCATTCGGGAGCGCTGCTATAATGCGTGAACGCCGAATAGGATCGTACAATTCTGGGGGTACTTCGCGGCCTGGATTGCCCCAACGAGCTGGTATAATGCGGACTACACAGAGTATTGGCATCGCAGCCAGGAGAATGTAGAGCATCCAGGGCTTGAATCGAGAGACAATTTTATCAGCGCCATATGCAGCTGTGATTATCAAGAGTGGCAAATGCGGCATCATATAATATGAATGTGCTTTCATCTGCTGAACCTCAACGACATGATAAAGCATAAGTCCTGAGCCCCAAATCAAGCCCATTAATGAAAGATCAAGGCGTCGACGGGAAGACTTGATTGCGAAAAGAAGTCCTATGACGAAGCAAATCGCAGTAGCATAATTGAGCAGCAGCTCGGGCAGGTCTGATATGAGATTGTGCCATAGAATGGATATCGCAATTTCGGATTCTGGAAATTCCTTAATGGAAATCACAAAGTCTGTCAAGCCTGAATCGTCGATGAGATTGTTGGCATAACGATACCAGCCTAGCGGAACAAGCACGCAAGCCAAAGCAAATCCAATAGCAGGCAATAGAAAGCGTTTTTGTCGTAGTGTTCTACCAGAGCCGAGCCAAAATCCGAGTGCAGCAAATCCTACAGCGAGATATTGGAGCTTGGTCAAACCTGCTAATATGAGCGCAGCAAGAGCAAGCAAAGCGACATGCTTTTGTGGCGTTCCGTCTCGATGCTGCTTCATCCATTTGATGAGAAAATGCAATCCCCAAATAGATGCAGCAAGTGCAAGCGGATCAGGCAATGTCGTACTCGCATAATAAAATAGCTCAGGACTCCATATCCACATCCATCCAGCGATCACGCTCATACGCCGAGAGCCAAAAAGCGTCATAACTAAGGCTGCTATCCCAAAAACACCTACAATGTGCCAAAGAAAAGCGTAACTACGCTGGACCCAATATTGCTCGCCAGTCAGTTTGTAGATGCAGGCAAGACAGTATTCGTAAATCGGGAATGGTGTACCTGTCACTCCATTGGTGTGATAGCGATTATCGACACGCGGCTTAAAGAGATTCATACTCTCCGTATGAAAATTACGCGCAAGCGCAAGCGTATTGGCTTGTCTCCAAAGATGGACGCTCTCAGGCGGTCGATTGACAAACGGCGCATGCAGAATGGCTGACAGCACAATGCCTGCTATGAGTATCCAGCGTCGTTCGAGTAAGTGCATTTAGGGGACGTATTCATAGCAGCCAAGATCGGGCGCTATATCCGAAATACGCGAAACACCATCCAGATCAATTGTGGGAAAAGCCAAACTAGGATTTCCTGTATTAATAGCTGACGAAATCAATGAATCGAGATGATAATCTTGCTCGTCTACATCAGCGAAATATGGCTCCGTATTGACTTGACAATTGTTGCAGTTTGTCAAAAAGTCAGGGTAGTTATCTGGTTCAGTTAATTCGCTGACGCGCACCATGCAATGATCAAAAGTATAATTAAACGCTCCAGCGCCATCTTTGTTAAATAAGCTAATCTCATCAGCTCGGCTGCCTGTGATGATGCAATTATTAAACGTCGCATTGAGATCATTGCCGAGGAAATTACCGCAAAACTCATCAAGGCAGGAAACATTGGTCATCCGTAGAGATGGCGATTTGTGCTGGATGTCTTCTACTCCGTAACCAGTGATCGTGCAATGATTGAATTGGTAGTTTCCGCCAAATTCAAGCTGAACAGCATTACCGACATTACTGCTGTAGAATAAGCAGTTGTTTGCAGTCACATCTGCATGCACAGCGAGCAAACCACTATTCTGAGTGTTATGAATGATCGAATTATTGATTGTCAAATCAACGGCGCTATCGACACGAAGCCCGACACTTGAATTTCTAATTTCAGCGTAATTGATCGTATGGCCGCTGCTTGTTTTGTCAAGCAGAATTCCCGTCCATTGTCCGGGGATAGTTTGATAGAAATCCTCAAGGCGATCTCCTTGAATCGTTACAGGCTGCGATTGTGTTCCATTGATCTGGAGCGTCGCATCAGGCAAAATGTAGATCAAGCCGTCGTTGTAAAAAATCTCGAGAGATTGATTGAAGACAAGGCCGCCATGTACGTAAATGTCTGTGCCAGCCATGATGTCAACAAGGCAGCTATCAATAAATAAAATACCGTATATCACATTTGGTTTGTCCGTTGGAAATGAAAATGTACCGCCATTACAGGTCAAAAGCGCAAGCTCGCTTTTCGTACCGTAGTAATACGCATTTTGTCCATAGGCAGAAAGTACGACTTCTTGCATATTGCCATTCGTTTCAAACTCTATTGTCTCAAGTATGACAAATGGACTTGCACTCACAGGCGCATCTGGATCGACAGTGACTTCTACAAAAATGTAGAGACTGTCTTCCGCAGCTAGCTCAATATCATTAGCAATTGGAGTAGATATACCGTCGACATTAATCCGAAATTGGCTGATCGCACCTCCAGTCAACTCAATTTTATCGATGATGACAGCTTGATCGTTTGGATTAAAGACTTTGAGCAACTTCGTTGTGCTACCGCGAGTCGTAAATACAGTATCAAAACTCAAGGTATCGACGCTAAATGCGAGTTGATCAGATGCATCTGTCGAGATACGTTCTTTACGGCAGCTCGACAGCAGCGCGATCATTCCAAAAAGTCCGACAAGGAAAAGCGAACAAAAGCGAGTCGATTGTTTCATGAATGTATAGTTGATGTACCTTCGGTATTGTACAGCTCTTACGCATGACAAAGCTACTGCAAAGGTTGATTCATTCAAGACAACGTCAAAGATGTTGCCTTCTGTATGTACTGATCTGCTTAGTGTCGTCTAGCTGCGTACTTTATGGACAAGACCTGCGCGGATGGAGTGTAGAGCCAAATGTAGATTTTGGCGTCATCTACAAGCATACGCCCAAGTTTCTACCCGATCCAGGTGGATTGAGTGCTGCGACTTCTATTCATCTCTCAAAACAAACTTTTGGCAGCAAAGACTGGCACGAGCAAGCCGGATTTCCCCATTGGGGCTTTGGCGTGACCGCGTTTCGCTTCGGCAATCGCGAGCAATTTGGAAACGCCTACGCGACATACGCGACGCTCAACCTTCCGCTCTGGCAGCACAAGCAATTTGAGCTCAATATGCGTATAGCGATGGGTATCGCTTGGCTCGATACGCCGTATGATGCTGCCAACAATGGAGAAAACAACGTTATCGGCTCGCACGTCAATAACACGACACACTTTCGCATAGGCAGTATTTATCAAGCCACGCCAAAAGTCGCGATTGTCGCCGCTGGGCAGTTTACACATTACTCCAATGGCTCCACAGCATTGCCCAATCTTGGTATCAATGTCCTATCCGCCAATCTCGGCATCCGCTACACACCCCAGCCTCTTGTTGGCGATGATTATATACGTGATCAAGAAGCAAAACCGGCCCGCCTTTGGGGAGCAGAAGTGCAAGCTTACATCGCCACTCGACAGACTGAAGCGCCAGGCAGTTCCAATTATCCAATTTATACGATCGGCGTAGCAGGCTATCGCACATGGCGTGATATCAACCGAGTTTTCCTAGGGCTCGAATACGAATACAACAGCGTCTCAGCAGCCTTTTTTGAGCACGTCAATACAGACTTTTCCGAAAAAGACAAGCGTGATGCCGCCAAGCGCTATATGATTTATGCAGCACACGAGACACGGCTCGGTCGCATCGGATTGTATGCAGCCATCGGCACATATCTCAATGATGGCTATCTCATACCAGGCAGCGTGTACAATCGCTACGGTCTCCGCTGGTATATTCCAGTAGGCGAAGCACAAGTTGTCCTTGGCGCCACCTTCAAGACACATTTAATAGATGCCGAGTTATTTGCTGTTTCACTCGGCGCACAATTTTAATATTCAATACAAACGTCATGTGGGGCTGTCCATTCGCTACGCTCATGGTCGGGCTATCCGCAGTACGGTAGCCTAGCCGCCTGCGCTGCGCTAGGCGTCCGCTCGCAGGCTCGCGCTGCTCCTATCCCTTAGCCGTATAAGCAAACCAAACAATACGATCAGAATTTGAATCGAAAGACCTTCACATTAAATTTACATTGGTATGTGATTTGATATACTTTTGTACTTCAATCCCCATGAACAAATTCTACTCATATTTCGCTGTCCGTTGGCGTCCGATTTCACTCGGATGCATGATTGCTGTGCTGCATGTGTCGAGTGGTATTCTTGCTTTGCCTCCAGAGCTTTCTAAGCGTAAGTTATCCAATCCGCCGCCGCGTATTATTCGCACCTGTTGTGCCTTTGGGTATGATCTACAGATGTCAGGCATTCCGTTTGTGCGATTTGAAGACGCATCAAACTATGCTGATCTAGGGCCTCACGCATATTTAGGCAACCGAGCTGAGGGCAACGGCATTATTTACACAAAGAAAGGCGGCTTCATCGATACTGGACACCTAAGAGATCAAGCCGACTGGACGGCGTATTTGTATCTGCATATCATACAGTCGCGCGGATTTGGCACTGTTGATATGAAGCTTGGCAAAGAAGGCGGAAAAAAGTCATTGAGTTTTGATGTTCCAGTTGACTTAAGTAAACAAGATGCAGCTATCATAGCTGGTCGCATCGCTTATGATATAGCGACATGGCACGAGATCGGAACTTGGTATGGCACATCTACGGTACCTTTAATGCGTGAGCGATACTCGAGTTTCTCATTCGAAGATGCCTACTCAAATCTACTCGGTGTACGACTTGGTATGGCTGCTCTTGAGCACGAATACCCGTATGAGGATGCTATGACCATTTTGCTCGAAGAAGCAATGGACGAGCTAGAGCCAGTAGAAACAGAGCAGCAAACCCTTGATGCTATGGAGGCGGTACACAATAAGTGGTGGACTCGCGTAGTCAAGTTGCCGAGTCGACATGTCTTATTGCGACACGAAGTGCATCTATATCAAGATCAAACTCCATGGTTGATTGAGTCATTGCATGATGAAGCTCTAGAGCCGAAAATTGTAGAGTTGCCAAAGACATTGTCTGATGGCAAACGCAGCCCGACTGATTTTTATGAGTTTAAAGTCGAAACAAGTAATATCATTCCAGTGCAAAACTTCTTTCCAGATCGAAAAGAGAATATGATCACGGATGATGATTTTCCGATCATGCTTGAAATAATCGAAGAAGAGCTCAGGCTGCAAGAAATGATGGCGGTAGCGACCCGTCAGCGCAAAATGCAAAAGAAGAAGCCCGCTCGTGTCTTTCTATCAGAAGATTAGCACAAGATTATGTAATCACATTATCTTAAATCTTGAATGAGGAGTTTAATAATTCTGACATTTGGGTTTTTGTTGTTTTTTATGAGCTGTAATGGCGTAAAGACAAGGCTCGACGAGACTGATCTTGGCTGGATGTCTTATGATGCTGGCGATACATTAGTTTTTCGTTCTGAAAAAGGCGACTTAGACACAACTTTTATTCTACAGAGAGACCTCAAATACTACCCGTACAACCCGATCGAAAAGGATGGAAAGTATCATCCGCAGGTTGGTCAAATATGGATGCAATCTAGCGTGTATCCAAGCAGAAAAATTGAGATGGTGTATTTAAACAAGTCCAATCCTGACGAGCCTGCTGAGGGTTTTGTACGATTTGTTGGTGATACGTTTTTTACTAAGCATGACAATTTTGATCTATTGGAGTCGGGCTTGATTGTACATGGGCAGAAATATGAGGCGGTGTATTCGGTGACAAGTAATTATGTCATCTCAAAAGGCTGTCGAAATATCAAGCAGCTTTTTTGGGCTGCGGATGTGGGCGTAGTACGATATGTAACTTGTGATGGAGCAGTTTGGGACATTGTTGAATGACGGAGTCTGTACTGGCTGAGGGATAGTAGGCAGTGCGGAGTAGATGCGTAGTGAAACGAAGCAGCCGAGCGAACAGCGAGCTGCCGAATAGCCCGACCTGAAAGACAAAAGCTCCTAGAGAAAATCTCTAGGAGCTTTTGTGTGAAAGGGCAGCCCCTTTTTAATTTCAGTAATTTGGATTTACTTGCTTTGCTCTGGTTTTTTGTAGAGCGGATCTTTTAAAAGACGGCGAGCTTTCAACTTTTGTGAAATGGTACTCGAATAGTCTTTTGCTGTAGTGAATTCGCCTTGGAGAGACTCGTAATCTTCGTCTGTCTCGGCTGCTGGGAGTAAGATCCAAAAGACAATGTACGGTATGACTGCGTAGCTGAATCCAAGCCAAAATGCAACAACGATGACTGAAATACGAAGGAAAATCGGATCTTGAATACCAAAGTATGTGGAGAGCCCAGAGCAGACGCCTCCGATCATGCTGTCATCTGGATCGCGGAATAATCGCTTGCCTGGTTTCATCGGGAGGATCGATGTGCTTTGGCGTCGTGCAAATGTTTTGCGCTTTGAAGTAGTTTTTTCTTCTTGCTCAATACCAAAGTGCTCGACTGTACCAATTGTACTGATGACGCCTTCGATCTGTAGGAGATTGACGATGTGTCCGCTGGTCATACGCTCTACGAGGAGCTCTGAGATGCGTACCTCGATATCATCGACGATGTCTTGATCGTCGGTTTGAGCAAAATGTGTATTGAGAGTTTTGAGGTATTGCTCTAGACGATTGTAGGCGTCTTCGTCAATGACGAATGGCAATCCTCCTAAATTGATATTGACTGTAGTTTTCATGAGAGGACGGGTGAGTTTATGATCGATGAAATGGATGTACTGAGCTGTTGCCAAGTGCTCGAGAGCTCTTGAAGGGCATTGCGACCTTCGACAGTAGTAGAGTAGTACTTGCGTGCGGGATTGTCTTCGAGGGTTTGCCATTCGCTATTGACCCAGCCGAGGCGCTTGAGTCTGGAGAGAAGCGGATAGACTGTGCCTTCGACAACGATAAGGTCTGCTTCTTTGAGTGAGCTAATGATATCAGTTGGGCTAACTGCTTTTTGGTCTGCTATGCTGAGTAGGCATAATTCGAGAAGTCCCTTACGCATTTGTGCTCGTGTATTTTTAAGTGTATCCATGATTGAGATATGACTTGTTGACGATTGCAAGATGCGATAAAAAAGCAAACCTTGCAATGCAAGAACACTAAAAACACGTCGATCTCGACGAATCCAAGGACGCCTTCGATAAGTTTCTAGGATTTTACGCGAAAAATATCGCTCGAACTTGTACCTATTGTGTGAGAATTGCGTCTATATGAGCGATACCATAAGTGGTATACGGATGAATCTACCTCCTTTTGATATAGAATTACTGAAGTCAAGCTACAAAAAGCTGTCTGATGTTGAACTCATAGATCTTTATCTAGCGGATCAAAAGTCAGAACAGTTCAAGGAGCTTTATGGACGGTATTCAAACAAAGTCTACAGCAAATGTCTGTCGATGCTGCAAAGTGAAGTGCTCGCTACAGATGCTTTGCAAGATATTTTTGTGAAGGTCTTCATGAATTTATCTCGATTTAATCGCAAGTCGAAGTTTAGTACTTGGGTTTATAGCATCACATACAATTATTGCATAGACGTCATCCGCAAAAAGAAAAAAGAAAATGCACTTTTCGGTAAAGAAGAGAATGAAGGACGAGTAGAGCATGTCGAAAATATCGATGACCGCGAACTCCTCGAACTTGATTTAAAACGCTTAACTGGTTTGCTTGATGAAATCCCGCCTCAGGATAAAGCGATCCTTGCTATGAAGTATAAGCAAGGGATGAGCATCAAGGAGATTAGTGAAGTCTTCGATAAATCTGAAAGCGCAATTAAAATGAAGATCAAAAGGGCAAAGCAGAAAGTGCGCAAACTGTATGCTGAGCGCTATTCGTCCACACTTACAATCACACTTTTATGGCTAATGATTTTCGCGCTTTAGGAAAAGCACTTGAGCCAGAGCATGATGCTCCTGAAAAGACTCAAGAAGATGTCGAAACTGGTTTGGACTTCCTTCGCTTTGTAGCAGGAATAACTGAATTGTTTTTGATTGAAATGCCAAAAGCTGCAATCAATCTTACACTTATGGCATTGCCTGAAGAAAAAGCTTCGCAGGATTCAGATGACTTTTCTGAATAAGCTACGTCTACACTACATCTCCCCAGAGAACAAGTTTCACAACATTCCTTAATAACACTTATCTAATACTCTATTATCATGAATGAATTCTGGGAAAAGGTCAACATTTTTGACTCAATGGCTGAATTTTTTACTTCAGTCGCTCAATTCTTACCAAACGTCATTGGTGCACTTCTCATCCTTATCATCGGTTGGTTTATTGCCAAAATAGTTGCCGGCATCGTCGGTAAAGTTCTAAAGGCAGTCAAGATTGACAAGCTTGGTGATCGCCTCAATGATATTGACATCTTAAAAAACTTTAAGATTAAGCCAAGCAAGGTCATCAGCAAGTTCGTTTACTATGCGATCCTTTTGATGTTTGTTATTGCAGCATCAGACGTGCTTGGTTTTGCAGTTGTTAGTGAGCTCATCAAAGACTTTATTAGCTTCTTGCCAAAAGTACTTGTTGCAGTCTTGATCCTCGGTATCGGATTCATCTTCGCTGATTTCATCCGCAAGATCGTCGTGACAGCAGCCGAATCTCTTGGAGTACCATCAGCACGCATGATTGGTACAGTTGTATTTTACTTCTTGATTCTCAATGTCGTGATGGTTGCACTCTCTACTGCAGAGATTGATATCAGCTTTATCACAAGCAACATCAATCTCATCATTGCAGGTGCAGTACTCGCATTTGCACTTGGTTTTGGATTGTCTTCACGCGATCTCCTCGGCAATATGCTTGGCGGTTTGTATTCACGCAACAAGATCAACGTAGGCGACACAATCAAAGTAAGCGGCGAAAAAGGTACAGTCGTTGCTAAAGACAATTCTTCTATTACGCTTCAGACATCTGATCGCAAGATCATCATGCCTATGAAGAAACTCACTTCTGAAGAAGTCGAAATCTTTTCATAAGAAACAACTACTTTTGCGCGCCCAAATGGATAGATATATCTATCCATTTGTATCCATTTGGTGTTCAATCAAAACAACAACTCTCTTTTTTTAATCTATCACAATAAACAACGTATCTGTTATGACTAAACTGACACGTATTACATTCATGATGCTTGCGATGCTCACGATGATCGCAAGTGTTTCTTTCGCTCAGATGACTGACGAAGACAAAAAAGCAGCTGCTGACAAGCAAAAAGCTCTCGATGATAAAATCAAGGCTGAGCGCGATGCAGATTTAGAAGGCTGGACCATCGGTGCTGGTATCGGACTTGACCTTAGCGTCTTAACTGTTATCAATCCACGTGCTGGATCTGGTGAAAATCGGATCGGGCTCGGTAGTACAACGAATGTTTTTGCGAACTACCGCAAAGGCCGTCTCGCAGTAGACAATACAGCTGGCCTTTCCCTCGCTATTCAGCGTCTCGGTCGTGGCGAGAATATCCCATTCACGAAGAATATCGACCTTCTACAGTTTGGCTCGAAAACAGGCTACCAAGTAAGCGAAGGAAGCAAATGGTACTACTCACTACTCGTGACATTCCAAAGCCAGTTATTCCCTACTTATGTGGGCAATACAATCGGCGACCAAGGCATTCCAGGCAACTTGCCAATTTCTAAATTCCTTTCGCCAGGTTATGTACAGATCGCTCCAGGTATCGATTACAAGCATGATGAGCATTTAAGCATCTTCTTCTCACCAGCAGCAATCAAGATGGTGATCGTAGCTGATGATAATATTGCACAACTTGCTACGTTCGAAAACGGCGCATTCACAAGTTTGTATGGTACTGAGATTGATGACAAAAACAACAATGGTGTTATCGAAGATGGCGAGTACAAAAACCTTGACTTCCAAGTTGGTGGTTTACTCCGTGCGACATACCAAAACAAATTCTTCAATGATCGAGTTGCATTCCAGTCAGTCTTGACACTCTACTCAAACTATCTACGTGATCCACAAAACATCGACGTCGAGTGGACGACTCAGACAAACTTTGTCATCTTCAAAGGTATCTCAGTAGCATTCACGACAGGCATGTACTACGATCATGACATCCTTGTCCAGTTTGACAAAGATGATGACATCAATACAGGTGTCAATGGCTACGAAGCAGTCGGTCGTCGTATCCACTACACACAGCAGCTCCAGCTTCAATACAACCACGTATTCTAGTAGAGCTTTATTCTAGAGCGACTCTAGTTTTAACAAATGCCCATTGTGCCTTATGCATGGTGGGCATTTTTTTTTGGGCCATCCGCTCCTCGCGTTCACTCGTCGCGGTCGCTATGCTTCGTGGCTCGCTGTTCGCTCGGTCGCTTCGTTTCACTTCGCGTCTGGCTGCGCCACCACTTCGCAGCGCTTGTCCACGATAGTGAGATGGCTGAGGGATAGGAGCAGCGCGAGCTTGCGAGCGGATTTTGTGAGAAAGTTGCCCTAGACTTTAGTCTGGGGTCTTCTCACAAAAGCTAGGCTACCGTACTGCGTATAGCCCGACCATGAGCGAAGCGAATGGGCAGCCCCAAATACAAATTGAGTGATGATAAAATCAACTGCAAAGAATATGCGCGGCAAAGAATTCATCGCACCTTTGCGGCTCAATAAACACACTATGAAGATTCACAATTTCTCAGCAGGCCCATCGATATTACCACAGCCAGTACTCAAGCAAGCTGCCGCAGCAGTCCAAGAGTTTGCAGATATGGGATTGTCGATTCTTGAGATTTCGCACCGTAGCAAGCAATTTTCTGCAGTCATGGAAGAAGCCGAAGCCCTGATGCGTGAGCTACTCGGTATAGATGATCGGTACAGCGTCTTGTTTTTGACAGGCGGCGCGAGCACGCAGTTTTTTATGACAGCCATGAATCTTCTTCCACAAGGCAAAAAAGCAGCCTACATCAATACAGGCACGTGGAGCACCAAAGCGATCAAAGAAGTCGCTACATTTGGCCAAGCAGACGTGATTGCATCCTCTGAAGATCGCAATTTTAGCTACATCCCAAATGGCTATACAGTGCCGAGCGATGCAGAATATCTTCACATCACGACCAACAATACCATTTTCGGTACACAATTTCATGAGCTACCAGATGCGAGCTGCCCGATTGTAGCCGATATGTCTTCAGATATACTAAGTCGCCCGATCACACTCGATCGCTACGGACTCATCTATGCAGGCGCACAAAAAAACCTCGGCCCAGCAGGCACGACTATCGTGATCGTTCGTAATGATCTCCTCGGTAAAGTCGATCGCAACATCCCGACAATGCTTGATTACCGTACGCATATCAAAAAGGCATCAGCATTTAATACGCCACCAGCATATCCGATTTATGTTGCCATGCTCAACATGCGCTGGGTCAAAGAGCAAGGCGGAGTAGCAGAGATGGAGCGCCGCAGCATTGCCAAGGCAGATTTGCTGTACAAAACAATTGAAACATTGCCAGCGTTTGAGTGTGCAGCTGAGCAAGGCTCACACTCGTATATGAATGCGACATTCCGATTGACAGATGCGAGCCGCGAAGTAGATTTTCTAGCAGCTTGTGATCAAGCCGGAATTAGCGGCATCAAAGGCCACCGTTCAGTAGGAGGCTTCAGGGCATCAATGTACAATGCTCTACCACTCTCGAGTGTCCAGCATCTAGTAGATGTCATGAACGCTTTTTAAGAAGATGGGCCATCCCTTCATTCCTATTCGACTACGCTCATAGTCATTTCGGGTCGCTATGCTGCGTGGCTCGCTGCTCGCTCGGCTGCCGCGCTACGCTTGCATCTGCTCGCTTCTCTCGCACCACTTCGCAGCGCTTGTCCAAAACCTCAAAAACTTTTTCGCAAAGTACTTGATTCATAATCGCTTGTCATCGTATGTTTACAGTCCGCTTCAACCAAAGGGTTTGAGTGAAAATAAAAACTTCAAAAAATATCAAAATTTATTTGGCAGAACAAAATAAGTGGTTGTACATTTGCATCCGCTTAAGCCAAAAGGGTTTAAGTTTTTTTTGAAAAAGCGGTATTGAAGATCATCTTGATTGATGAGAATCCAGTTTTTTGCCGCCGGGTTTTAGGCCACCTTTAAAGTGTCTAATGATCTTTGAAAGACGAGGGTAAAGTTATTCGTTATGACGCGAGTCATAATGTATTAAATGACGAATTACTACTTAATAAATTAACCCGTCAATAGTGATAACTATTGACAAACTAGAAACTTCATTGAGATAGAGAAGGGTCGACATTCATCAGAATGGCTCAAGTTATTGAGGCATTACAAAACCAACAAGTCCAAGTGACTATAAA
>JAHDHF010000231.1 GCA_020631455.1 Saprospiraceae bacterium | reverse complement strand
TAGCGAGCCACGGAGCATAGCGACCTTTTTCTATTTTAAATTACTTGAACCCATCCTAAATCATTCCCTTAAAAAGTGAAGGACTTTTAAGCGCATTTCTAATTAAAAAATAGAAAAAGGATGGCCCCAAAAAACATTAAGAAGCAACAAACTCGACTACTGATCGAATCACATCTGGATTTTTGACAAGGCGGAAATGTCCGTAGCCATCAGGAACAAGGACATGTGTATTCCGCCAATTCTTGGCAAGTCGTTCAGCATCACTCAAAGGAATGATTGGATCAGTCTTATCATGGATGACCATCACTTGATCGACCTGCGCGCCAAGATCAACACTCGAAAAATCTATATCCGCCATACGGACTCCGTAGGTGTCGAAAAGATATTGATCGATCGAATAAAACACTTTCTCAGGTAGAGCGACTTGCTTCTGAAATCTTCGGAACACATCGATCATGCGCACCCACATCGCGACGAGAACGACTTTCTTCAACTTGCGCTCTTTGCAGATGCGAGTCATCGCATAGGTCAGCGAATTACAGCCAAACGAATGGCAAATAGCCCCGTAAATATTGGGCAGCGTATCCATGACAGCTGCAATTGACTTGGCGTATGCCAGCAAGTTGCAGCGATCTCCACTTGAGTCGCCATGTGCGGGTGCATCCATCGCCACGACTCGATAGCCATGCTTAAGCAAATCAGGAACAAACATCCGTAAGGCTGTGCCGCGCGACTGCCAACCATGACAGAGTAATATCGTCGGAGCAGAGGCATCGCCCCAGCTGTAGGTCATCAGATCATAATCGCCATCGTTGACGACATTGCGCTCCGCAGAATTAAGCAGCTCGTCCGTCCGCTTATGCACTGCTCGCATTCGAGGTTTTGTAAAAAAGCTCCACGCCAACTTGGCTGCAGCTTTCGGAAATAATGTTCCGTACACTTGCATCAATGGTCGCAAAACGCCAGCGCCTGGCGGCGATTGGTCAGTCAAAATGACTTTCGTATCGACATGTTCGCTCGGGAGATCAATCAGCTGACCGTCAAGTGGATTACTCATGCGGCTTCAAATCTGATTCGATCATCTCGCGTAGTCGCTCCATCACCATGTGTATGATTGATTCATCACGCGTCAAGCGCGTCGCCATGATACCGCCTTCGAGCATCGCAATAAAACATGTACCAAACGCAATTGGATCAACAGATGAATTGACTTCACCGCGCTCGATTCCCTTCTCGACAACATGAATGATTGAGCTGCGCCAAAACATCAAGGCATTGACGACTCGATCGCGCAGGGTCGAGTGCGCATCAGCCATCTCGACAGCTGTATTTAAGATCGGGCAACCGCCTTCTATCGGCGGATTGAGCGTATGATCTAGATAAAAGCTCACGACGACCATCAGCTTCTCTTGAGCTCGCATGCCTTTTTCGAGTCGCTCGGCTACACTTTCAGTGATATAACGCACAGCATAATCAAAAGCCGCGATTGCGATTTCTTCTTTGTTCTTGAAATTGCCATAGATGCCGCCCTTCGAGATGTCAGCGACTTCCATAATGTCATTGATCGACGTCGCATGATAGCCCTTCTGATTGATCACAGCAGCTGCGGCCTCGATGATCCGCTTGCGTGTACGTTCAGCTTTATTGATTTTGAGAGTTTCGGTCGTCACTGCTGCAATATAGACCGATCGGTCTTTTTTATCAAATGCTCGTCCAGCTTTCCCTTCATTTCGCACAAATTTGAATCTTGCGTGATGATGGGCCATGCGCCTACGGCGCACCGCGCTGTTCCAGGGTTTCGCTGTTCGCTCATCACTCCTTGTAGTCGTGAGCGCTGCGCGCCCCTTCCCATCGCTTGTCCAAATCAGATCTAAAACCCATCCGCTTTGTCATTGCGCGCTTGACGCGCAATCCCACACACTCCAACTGCTTACTGCTTATTTTCAGAGTGTGTGGGATCGCGGATAAAAGCCCTGCATTTTCCGCGATGACAAAATCAGGGTACCTGTTGGAAATAACTACTTACAATTCCGCCTTCAAAAATGGATTGTACATCATAATCGCATGATTCTCGACAAGCAGTCGTTCAGTAGAATCTCCCTTACTATCAGTCGCAATTTGTACAATTTGATTATGCCGCGTGTAGCCGCCCCAATACTGCTGTTTGATCAAGTGATTTCGCTCCTCAATTCTATATGTTAATTCAGGCTTTTTATTGACAAATAATTGCCCATTGAGATGCGTCTCATCAAGCCATAAGTTTAATTGAAAAATCGAGTCCGTTGTATTCAAAACTTGTAA
>JAHDHF010000230.1 GCA_020631455.1 Saprospiraceae bacterium | reverse complement strand
TTCAGCCGTGACAAATGGCAAGCCTGTCAAATCAGCAATATGCTTTGCGACGAGTGGTGCGTAGCCTTCTGGTGTGTTGATTCCTGTACCGACTGCTGTACCGCCGAGTGCAAGCTCCGTCAAGTGATTGAGCGAAAACTCAATCGCTTTAATAGCGTGATTCAGCTGACTGACATAGCCGCTAAGTTCTTGGCCGAGCGTCACAGGAGTCGCATCCATGAAATGCGTCCGACCGATCTTGACGACATCCATGTATGCTACTGATTTGGCAGCAAGCGTATCGCGGAGTTGCTTCAAACCTGGGATCGTCGTCTCGACGATCATTTTATAAGCCGAGATGTGCATCGCCGTCGGGAATGTATCATTACTCGACTGCGACTTATTGACATCATCATTTGGGTGAATGACTTTTATGTCGTCAGTCAATTTTCCACCATTGATGACGTGGGCGCGATTAGCGACCACTTCATTGACGTTCATGTTGCTTTGTGTGCCGCTGCCCGTCTGCCATACCACAAGTGGAAACTCCGCGTCATGCTGCCCCGTCAAAATCTCGTCGCAGACTTGAGCAATCAAATCCGCCTTTGACTGATCGAGCACGCCAAGCTCTGCATTCGTCATTGCAGCAGCTTTTTTGAGTACTGCAAATGCACGAATAATCTCAACAGGCATTTGCTGCCCGCCGATTTTAAAATTCTCTTTTGAGCGCTGCGTTTGCGCACCCCAATATTGATTTGCTGGCACTTCGACGATGCCGATGCTATCGCGTTCTTGTCGTGTATTCATACTGCAAAAGTACCGATTCTCACATTGCTACTTGAGGCAATTATGCACATGATTTGGGGCTGCCCGCTCCTACGTCGCGGTCGGGCTATTCGGCACTCTCTCCGAGTTCCTTTCAGTCACTCGGAGTTCAAACAACACCTACTATCCCTCAGCCGAAAATTATATTGACAAAATAGTTTTCGCTATGCGAAGTTCAAATTTTCACACTCAATATCAGTTCGAATTATATAATCTGCGGATAGCGAAGTTAAATACATTTGCATGCTCATATCACTCGAATTACATTAATCCCAAATTTCGTGTATTGAGATAAATCAGGTATGTTATGAATAATAGAATAAATGAAAAGGAAATAAGGGCAGTGTTTGATGATGATACAATTACTGTGTATCAAGCTTATAGAAAGGAGATTGCCTTACCTGCAGTAGAAAATCAAAAATTTATTCCTCCTTTCAAAATGGATAGAATGACTTGGGTTAAACCGTCATTTCTTTGGATGATGTATCGTTGTGGCTGGGCTCATAAAGAAGGCCAAGAACATGTACTAGCTATCAAGATAAAAAGAGAAGGTTTACGATGGGCATTAGATAATTCTTGCCTCTCTCACTTCAATTCTGAGATTCATAACTCAAGAGAAGAATGGGAAGAAAAACTTAAACAATCTCCTGTTCGTATTCAATGGGATCCAGAACGCGATATTCATTTAGAAAAACTGAATTATCGATCTATTCAGATTGGACTCTCAGGGGAAGCTGTAAACAAATATGTAAATGAATGGATTATTTCAATTACAGATATTACTCCGCTGTGCAAAAAAATCCACTCACTTGTTTCTGAAAATATTCAAGAAGCAATTGACCATCTTCCTAAAGAAAAATTATACGTCAACTAATCTTTTAAGTTGAGCTGTAGCATGTTTTGCTATAGTGCTATTTTCACTTCCTGAGAGTTTTTGCAATGCCTTGATCGCATCTTTTTTCGAATGGGCAGATATAGCATAAAAACATTTTCTAATGTAAGATTCTTGCAAATGAATATTACTCAAATATTCTGGAATATTATGAATGGCATTTTCTATATACAGTATGTTCGTTCTATGATGATTAAATTCTTCTTGAAAGGAACTTATTATTTCTTCATGCTGAGTGTGCCATGCTTCAAGAATAGAAAACCTACTTATAATTAAGTGAGAATCAGTATCAGTAGGGGGAAAATTCCAAAAAATCACTTCAAACAAGTCACTCCTATTCTTAATCTTGCATTCCATAATTAAATCAAGTTTATCTTTAAACTTAAAATCATCGGGTATTCTGGAGATTAGATCATTTTGACTAATCAATCCATTTATAAATTTATCTACATCTACTAAATTCATACCTCATCTATTTTATCACCTCAAATGCTTTAACACCCACCCGCTGTCAGAAGCTTGTAGTTTCTGACGAATATCTTTAACATACAATACGATGTAAATATCCATCCGCTTAACCAACAACGGATAGTAGGAGGTCAAAATGTCTTTATCAAAACTT
>JAHDHF010000229.1 GCA_020631455.1 Saprospiraceae bacterium | reverse complement strand
AGAAGTTTCTATCAGGTTGGAAATCCGCACCAGCGCCAAGTGCTGTAGTTGCGACTGTAACCGTTACTTGAGCTCTGCTGCTTAAGCCATTAACTTCCCAACTTACACCAGAAGAATTGTTCATTAAAGAACCAGTAAAACCTTCTTCAAATGTACCATCCATAACACGAACCCCTACGAATTCTTGAGAGCCAGATACATTGTCCAATCTAATTGGAGCATATTCGTTCTCATTACCTACGTGTAGTACGATTTCATCCGAAAAACTTGTTTGCAATCGACCTGTCGTTGCCCCAGCTTTGCTGTTGGTAACAAAATAACTTTTGTCACAAGCTCCTTTTACATCTTTCACACACAAGTCACCCTCAAGAATCGCTTTACCTTTAGCAAATTCGAAGTCTTTAACGGATGTTTTTCCTAAGAAACGTACATCTTTAGATGTTTCAACGATCAACTTAGGCATCGTCTTTTCAGGACTTGTACAGTCTCCATCACCTTCGATTATAGGTTTATCTGTAGTACCGCAATCTTCGTTGTCAACCACTCTTACTGCGCCTTCTCCTTCAAATTTTGCTTTGCCGGAATAAGACCATTTGCTTCCGCTAAAACGCATTTCCGCATTTTCTTCAATGGCCAATAGTCCCTTCACTTCTACGTCGCCACATACGGAAACCCCCGTATCACATCCATCCGTATCTCCTGTATTGTAGATTTTCATTCCTGCTACTTCACCATCTTTGGTTTCTTCGTTGATTTGTATGCCTACTGGGCTATCGCATTGCGCGTTCAAATCAGTTGGAAGAGAAGTAGCTAGAAACAGGGCAGATGCAGCGAACAATAAGCGGAATATTGTTTTTCCCTTATGTTTCATAACATTTTTTAATTTAAATTTTATTGAAAAATTGATTAAAAGCAAGGGGACTAAAACAGTCCCCTTGACTGCATCTGTTTATTATCCTTTAGTAGAACTACCTGAACCTCCTTCAAGAGTAGTAATTCTAGTTTCGTGATCATCTACTGTCGTTTGCATTCTTGTCAACAAGTCAGTGTTACCTGTGATTGTTTTAGTATTATTAGATACTTCAGCAGACAAAGCGCTTACTTGCTTCTCTAATGTAGCAACACTAGCAGTTGAAGTTTTAAGAGCTGCAATATCTGTTTCATTCACACCAATTCTTGAAGCATGGTCAGCTAAAGTCTTATCCATTGTTGAGATAGCCAATGAGTTAGAAGCCGCAACTTTAGTATTGTTCGCTACTTCAGCTTGAAGAGCAGAAAATGATTTGGAAAGGTTTGAATATTCAGCAACCATTCCAGACAATTGCTTTTCTAAGTTAGCGATTCTCAATTCATAATCAGCGGAAGTCTTCTCAGCACTAGCCAATCTTGTTTCATGCTCAGCTAGTTTAGCTGTATTAGCAGATCCTACTTTCTCATTTGACAAGCTTCTTGTTTCATTTTCAGCAATCTTTGCATCTCTAGCCAAACCAGCTTTTTCTACAGTAGCGATCTGACCAGCCAATTTATCTGTTGATCCTTTCAAGTTTGCAATCTCAGTTTCGTTTGCTGCGATCTTTGCATCTCTCGCTGAGCCAGCTTTCTCCAAGTTAGCCATTTGACCAGATAATTTATCTGTTGATCCTTTCAAGTTTGCAATCTCAGTTTCATTAGCTGCAATCTTTGCATCTCTTGCGGAACCTGATTTCTCCAAATCTGCAACCTGAGCAGATAATTTATCAGCAGATCCTTTCAAGTTTGCGATTTCTGCCTCGTTAGCCAATCCTTTCTTCTCATTAGCTGCAGCCTTATCTGCATTAGCAGCAATTTTCAAGTCTCTGTCTGCGCCTGCCTTCTCCACTAGAGAAATTTGACCAGCCAATTTATCTGTTGATCCTTTCAAGTTTGCAATCTCAGTTTCATTAGCTGCAATCTTTGCATCTCTTGCTGAGCCTGATTTCTCTAAATCTGCAACTTGACCTGATACTTTATCAAATTTTGCAGCATTATCTTTACCTACTAGCTCATTAGCAGATACTCTTGCTTCAAGAGCCGCTACAGTTGCTTTACAGTCAGCACTTCCTTTTTCCAAATCTGCAATCTTAGCTTCGTTAGCAGCAATTTTTGTATCTCTTGCAGAGCCTCTTTTTTCCAAGTCAGCAATTTGGCCATCACGCTTGTCTCCAGCAATTTTCAAAGCATCAATTTCAGCTTTATTTGCAGAACCTACTTTCTCATTAGCTGCTGCTTTATCTGCATTAGCAGCGATTTTCAAATCTCTGTCTGCTCCTGCTTTTTTCATTGCATCAATCTCTACAACATTAGCAGCG
>JAHDHF010000228.1 GCA_020631455.1 Saprospiraceae bacterium | reverse complement strand
CCGTGCCGAAGCACGGGAACCAACCTAAAAACGCGGCATCCTCAGAATAACTGAGGAGCATTGAACCTCCCCCAAGGTTCAGATGCATCGTTGTTCGCTATAAGGGAGCGACAGTTTCTTTTGTAATTTATTTGCGTTCAATTCGATTGCAAAATAACAACATTTTATGTGTTTTCAAACGAATGAGCAGCTTTTTTGATTCATTTTCAAATTAAATGTTGGTGATTCGCTTCAGGACTTTGTAGATCTCCATTTCGGCTGTGACTTCTTCTTCAAATGGATCATGCTCGATACTATTCTCAGAGATGAGTTTGATGAAGTGCACATTATCACTTGCATCACGCATCGGTCTGACATACTTGATCCACATCATACCATTGCAGCTGATCGCGTAGATTTGGTTGTCTTTGATGTCTTTGATGTTTTCAAGTCGCTCGCAGATGACGATATCTCCGTGCTCGATCACTGGCGTCATACTATTGCCTTGTACTGGAAAGCTGTATTTCTCTCCTTTGAGATCTGGAAGATCAAATGTCATGAGGATTTCAGGCTCGTCTGTATCAATCGAGACGCCAGCGTTGAGTGCTACAGTTGAGTGCTGGATCGCGCCTTTGTAAGGCAAGCCGCCAGATTGACTACTTGAGCCACTCGAAAAAACAGATGCGAGAGAAAGAGACTCGCGATCGTCTTCAAACATCGGCCCAACTCCGAGTCGCATGAATTCTTCGCTGACGCCAAAATGCTCGCAGAGCTCAGGTATATAATCATACTTAAACATCCTGTTGTCGTTTTTATTGAGGTAGGCATTGATGATGTGGCCTCGACCAGGCTTACCGAATATCTTGGCAGCAAATGCGCCAATGCTTCGCTTGCGATCATTTTTGACAATCATACCTTTCTCTACGAGTGCGTCATGCACTCTAATAAATCGTTTGTTGAGTTCTATTCGCTCTTGACTTGCCATAAGGGAATTTGCGTTTATCTGTTTTGTTTTGCTGACGCAAACTTAAAACATTTTGTTGTTAAAAACAAATTGTTTTAAAAAAATTGTCATCTTTTTTGATCAATAAGGTTCTCTGAATCAACTCCTCTAAGTTGTACTTTTGCTGCATGAATCAAGCCTCTGATCAGCAACTTGATGCAGCAATGCAGCTCGACTTTGACTGGCTCAAAGTGCGCCATTATATCAAGGACGCATTAGGCCGAGATGACTTACCTGATCTCAATGCGATCTTATTTATGATCGGCGTACAAGAAGCTTGTATCGAGACAGAAGACGAATACACGAAAGAAGAAAAGCAAGACTTGATGCACATCGGTACTTGTACAATCTTGAGTGCTGACGGCTACTACGAATTTATCGGTCGTGACGAAGACGGCTGGCCGCACTTCAAAAATCTGCGAAAACTGCCAAGTATGTCGCTTGCCGAGCAAGCAACTTTGCTTAAATCTTCAGCAGTCAGATACTTTGCTGAATTTATGCCCAAATAATCTTAGACAACACATCACACTATGAAACACGCACTTTCTCTATTGGCGATTTGCTTATCGGCTTGCTTAATCTCAAGCTGCGGAAACTCAGACGAGCATCGCTACGCACTGATCGAGACAGACTTCGGCAGCATGAAAGTCATGCTCTACAACACGACACCGATCCATAGAGACAATTTCGTCAAGCTCGTAGACGAAGGCTTTTACGACGGCTTACTCTTTCACCGCGTGATGCAAGGCTTTATGATACAAGGCGGTGACCCTGACTCGCGCGGCGCAGCACCAGGCGTTCGTCTCGGTCAAGGTGGTCCTGGCTATACGCTCGAAGCAGAGATCGGAGCGCCGCATCTCAAAGGAGCGCTTGCCGCAGCTCGACTTGGTGGTCCACAAAATCCAGAAAAGCGATCTAGTGGATCGCAGTTTTATGTCGTGCAAGGACGCCAAATTCCTGCACAGCAGTTGAGTAATTACGAAGTCAAAAAAGGTATCACGTACTCGCCTGAGCAGAAAGAACTCTATGCTACACTCGGCGGCTCACCGATGCTCGATATGGATTACACAGTCTTTGGCGAAGTGGTCGAAGGTTTTGAGGTCATCGATGCCATAGCTGCTCAACCAGTAAGCGCCGAGCGTCCAAACAAGGACGTGACGATGACGATCAAAATGCTCAACTAAAACAATCAACCCAAACCTCTCGGACAAGGGATGGTAGCGGGCCGCTGCAAGCGGCGCTCTCTACGAGAGCCGAGCGAAGCTGCGTGAGACAGACAGCCGATTGATAGATGTTTTTTGGGGCGTCCGCCTCGCACAAGTGCTCGTCGGCGGGCTGCTTTGTGGCTCACTGTTCGTTCGGCCGCTCATT
>JAHDHF010000227.1 GCA_020631455.1 Saprospiraceae bacterium | reverse complement strand
CGTTCAAAATAGCCCAAAGTAATGCGTCGCATTGTTCGGTCATCGAGTTTATTGTTGTTCACCATATCCAATATCTCTCCCTTGCCTTTGAAGTTTTTGTTCGCCAGCCTTCGCAAGAAAGGCCCATACACCAAGGATGAAGCCTTGTTAATGACCTTGACGTTACCAAATTCATCATAATCCGTGAACTCCCCATTTTCAATTTCAACAGGTTGTCCCAGTATCACATCTTTGATGCCTCCGCCCTGGTGGGTTCTGCCTTTAGCAAAATCGCCCATTTTGATGGTGCCACCGTCTGCGAATTTTTGGGAGTTGATGGCTGCAATTTGAGTGGTGGTGGTTGCAGTCAACAGGGCAATCTGGGCAGCTTTATAGATGGCATCAAAAGGTTGAGGAATGATGGACTTGGCAGAGGTGATATTGATAGTTCCTTGAGCCAAGGAGAGAAATGCTCCTGCCACTTCAATTCGCTTTCTACGTTCAAAACCTTCTTTCTCTAGTCGTTCCCTTTTATTATCCAGCCGTTCCTGTAATTGTTCTTGCTTTGCCGTATCTCCTTCCGCTAGTTCGATGCGACGTTCATACTCTTCCTCTACTTTCGATATACGGGCTTGGGTGTTATTGTCGGCTATTGTAGCAGCAGATTGAAGTACAGCCCCAACAGCACCAAAGGCATTATTGAAGAGCTCTTTTATTTTTTCGTTCCTTGCTTTTTCTTGTTCGAGTAAGAGCTTATTTTTCGCTTCGTTTTCTTGAAGTTCGATGGCGTTTCGCTGCCGCTTTATATCGATTAACTGGTTTTCAATTTGAAGCCGCTCGTTATACTCTAGATCGGCTAGTTTGAGTTTTTGTTGAAAAAGTTCTTCCTCACTGCTCAACTCTAACAGTCGAAGCTGTTTTTGAATCTCTTTCTCATCTTTACCAGATTCTAATATTGCCTTACGGTTAAGCAGACGCTTTCTTTCCAAAAATGCTTTAGTTCGCTCTAGCTGCTCCTTGTTGATTTGCTCAATATCAATTTCAGATGTTTGTGCCTCAGTTACTCCAGAGCTGCCTAAAGTAGCAATAGGATTCTGTGCAGCTCTTTGGAGTTCAGGTGCTTTCCGAGCTAATTCAATCGCTTCTTTGACCGCTTCAATTTTGGCTTTTGCCTCTTCAGATTCTTTGACAAACTGCTCAAACAATGGTGCGTCAGGATTGGTCTCCTTTATTTTCTTTTCAATTTCGGAGAGTTGTTCTTCAAGTTGGGCAAGGCTGCCGAGAGCTGCGGTGGTGTCTGGTGCTCCACCGTTACCGCCTCCTGGACTTCTACCGCCATCATCATTTTTGATTTCAAAGCCTTTATCAAGCTCACCAAAAGCATCCTCAAATAAGGCATTGACTTGTGTTAACTCATCTTTTAGGGTATCGATGTCGCCTTCCAGTTTTTCTTTTAAATCTTTCTCAAGTACTTCAACACTAGCGAAAAAATCCCCACTCGTCTGGAAAACTGCTGAGAAAGATTCTTTAAATCCTCTAAAGCTAAATGAACTGTCAATCCCTTCGCTTTGAAGACGCTGTAACTCCAACTGCTTTTCAATAATCTCGGCAGCAATCGCTTCCGTTGTTTCTTGCTGTTTACGTGCAGCTGCTCCTTGGAGTATCTTTTGGTTTAGTTGTTCTTGAGCAATCGTCAATTTATCAATATTGAGCTTCTCTACGTCCATATTTTGGAAGTAAGAAGGATAGAGTTCTTGCAGTTTATTTAAAGCCCCACGACGCTCATCAATAGACACGTTCGTATCCTTTAGTTTTGCTATCAATCTATCCAGTTCGCTTTGCTCCTTAGCCGCTTCAGCTGCTATATCTTTTTGAGCATCCCTAAAACGCTCGCTTGCTTCAGCAGCTGCATCTCCAGAAGAACTATAGGCTTGAAAAGCTTTGACCAAGGCATAAATGCCAGCTGTAATTGCAATAATTGGAATGGCTCTTTGAGCCGCTCCTAAGACTCTAGAGGCTAAAGTTGCCCTAGCTTGTGCGCTTGTCAATATTTTAAATGCAGTAGTCGCTTTAAGCGTAGAAACTTGCGAGAGCAAAAGATTCTTATTCAAAGCTAATATTGCAGCAGATAGGAATAGTATTTCTGTTTTATTTTCTTTAGCTACTTCAGGTATCGAAGTCAACAACTCCAACATCAAAGTCAATGCCCTGATGAGTTTCGTTCGTAGCTGCTTATTGATTGTTTCTATATTGATACCAGTACCAGAGAAAGCCTTCGCTAGTTCATTTTCTGCATCAGCTAAAGCTTCATTGATTTCAATAACTTTTAACTGCTCTTGAACCAGTTCGTTTTCTTTATTAATCAAATCATCAAAATCAGATTGTAC
>JAHDHF010000226.1 GCA_020631455.1 Saprospiraceae bacterium | reverse complement strand
ACTTGGTGGCCAAAATTGCGACTAAAATCAATGTAGCGAACTAAAGACGAATCAGCAGCCAAAGCCTTGACAAGTTCGAGCGTCTTGTCCTTGCTGCCATCATTAATGAAGAGCAGCTCATAGCTGAGTTGCATACCATCGAGTACCGACGTCAAGCGATCGTACAACAATTGGATGTTGCCTTCTTCATTATAAACGGGTATGACGACTGACATGTCAAGCATAGAATTCCGCACTTTGGCGTCGTAAGTTTGCGCGACGAAAATACACCGACTCAGATCATGGACAAATCCTACGAAGCAAAATACCACACTCTCGAAGAGCGACATTGGTGGTTTGCGTCTCGCCGCGACATGGTTTTGCGATTGATCGGTGACATTTCTCCTGATACAGCAATCCTCGAAGTCGGTTGCAGTGGTGGTCCGCTTTTACTCAAACTCGCAGAAATGGGCTGCACAGACCTGACAGGAATTGATGTGAGCGATGCTGCAATAGAATTGAGCCATAAACGCGGATTTGAGAATACATCTGTCATGGATGGCGCGAATTTGACCTTCGACGATCAGCGTTTTGATTTGTTGATTGCTTCAGATGTGCTCGAGCATATCGAAGATCACGAGCGCGCACTCGCGGAGTGGTATCGCGTGCTTAGGCCAGGCGGCCGAGCGATCATTTTTGTTCCAGCTTTACAATGGCTTTGGAGCAAGCATGATACAATTAATCATCATTATCGGCGCTACAGGTCAAGCAGTTTGAGCAAAGTGAGCGAAGCAGCGGGATTTAAAGTCAAGCGAAATGGCTACTGGAATGTCGGCTTGCTACCGACAGTCGCGCTTTACAGAAAGCTCGAAAATCTCCTTGCCAAAAACCAAGACGACGATAATTTAAATGTTGTCCCAGGGCCGCTTAATGGTCTTTTTAAGACCTACATGATGCTTGAGAATGCCATTATTCAGCGCGTGCGGTTGCCCCTCGGCGTCAGCACATTTGTCGTGCTTGAAAAAAAAG
Source organism: Saprospiraceae bacterium (assembly GCA_020631455.1). Taxonomy (GTDB): domain Bacteria; phylum Bacteroidota; class Bacteroidia; order Chitinophagales; family Saprospiraceae; genus JAHDHF01. Next base: position 1,392 of record JAHDHF010000226.1, on the reverse strand, counting down.
CTAGGCTGAATAACTCGATTCAATAATCGAAATCGTGTACGGAATCCGAAACATCTTGTGATCGATGTGGTGATTGATCGAATCAAAATGTACATCAAGTAGAGATCGATATTCGTCAATCGTTCGGATATTTTGACCACGATCATTCTTCAAAAAGAATTTTGCACCTGCGCTTTGTCCATCGAGCCAAATCGGCTCAAATAAGTAAAAAACGCCGCCAGGCCGCAAGGCATTTCGAGCCATTTCGACAAGGACATTACTTTCTTGATCGTCTAGATGATGCAACACACCGACGACCATCACGACGTCAAAATCCGCTTCAAAGGATTCCATTTCATTGACACGTGTGCAATAAAATCGCCCACGATCTCCGTAATGCTTCTTTGCATGCTCGATATATTCTTCTTGAATATCGTAGCCCACAAAGTCAATATCACGCGGCATATAATCGAGCATTTGCCCAGTTCCGCATCCAATGTCAAGGATCTTTTGACCCGATTGTGGCTTGATATAATCCTCGATCAGTCGCCGCCGAGCCTTAGCGCCGCCCACCAGCCATTGCCAAGTATCATACACGATCGGCCATTCGAGTATCTTACGTACACCAGTATCGACGTGAGCTGCCATTGCACAAATGTACAGATCATATTTTAGGAATTGATTTTTGTGGGCCATCCGCAGCTTTCAGCTGCGGTCGCTATGCTACGTGGCTCGCTGCTCGCTCGGCCGCCTACGGCGTCTGGCTACGCCACCACTTCGCAGCGCTTGTCCAAAACGTGAAAATCGGAATTGACATAAATCAAGTTAATTCGTCCTGAGACAAACGTATATTTCGAGATATTTAAATGCTACGATTATGGACGCAATTTTTGCATTCTTCGAAAATATGTCATCGCCTCAAAAGCTTGCTTGGATTGTCATTTGTTTGACGATCAGCTCTGCTGGAGAGACAATCATTCCGTTTATAAAATCTGATTTTAAGCGATTAAAACACGCCTTATTTAATCTCGTTTTTCTGGGGACAACAATAATAATCAATATCCTTTTTGGACTCGCGACAGTCGGTATTTTTGCATGGTTAAATACAAGTGAATTTGGTCTGCTGAATTGGATCAATTTGCCTGTACTTGTCGAGTTGCTTTTAGCGATTATGCTGCTCGATTTTATCGCTCAATTTGTAGCACATTATTTATTGCATAAAGTCAAATGGATGTGGAAATTCCATCTTGTGCATCACAGTGATCTAATGGTCACAGCCACGACAGGCACACGCCACCATCCAGGCGATTATTTGATGCGCGAGTGTTTTGCATTATTTGCAATTGTGATCGGTGGTGTTCCAGTAGCGTTTTATATTATTTATCGATTGTGTAGTGTGATGTTCACGTATTT
>JAHDHF010000066.1 GCA_020631455.1 Saprospiraceae bacterium | reverse complement strand
CATTTTTCGAAGAGGGCGTGATTCTGACCAAACTGGTGCTTCATCACGAGATTGCAGGTGACGAGCAGCTCAAGGGTGTTGTAGACTGTCGCGCGGCTGACGCGATAGTTTTTGGCTTTCATTTGGATATACAACGCTTCTGCATCGAAGTGATCGTTGCGGCTGTAGATCTCATCTAAAATGGCGAAGCGCTCGGGTGTTTTGCGATAGGCGTTGTCTTCGAGGTGTCGCGTAAAGATCTTGACAACATCTTCGCGGATTTTCGCTTCGTTGTGATTGGTGGCCATACGCTGTGATTAACTGTTTGTGCTGTCGATGCGTTCCACGCTTTGGACAAAGTTCATTTTTTGGATGGTTTGCATCAGTAGCTGGAGGTGATCAAAGTTGGTCACTTTGACGCTAATTGTTCCTTCGAAATGATCGTCACTCAATGCTCTGATGCTCAAGTCTCTGATATCGACGTTGAGTTTTTCTGAAAGCTCATCACTGATTTTGTAGACGACGCCCTGAGTGTCCACACCTTTGATGAGGAGCTTGGCGACAAAGTCGATGTTGCGGAGGTTTTTCCACTCGGCTTTGAGCACGCGGTAGCCAAAGTTGGACATAATGTAACTCCTGTTTTCGCAACCGACGCGATGCACTTTGATGCCTTTCGGGCTGCTGTAGGCAAAAACTTCATCTCCTGGGATTGGATTGCAGCAAGTAGCAAGTGAATACTCAAGGTCGCTTGCATCTTGGCCGTTGATGTACAGGAGTGTTTTGCCTGAACCTGTTTTGGGCGGTGCTTTTTTGTCGCTTGTTTTATGTGTATGGATGACTTCTTCGCGCTGAATTGGTATGAGGCGGCCATCCACGACTTCGAAATGCTTGTTGAAATCTGTTAGCTTAACTTCATCTGCATAAATTGCGTAAAACAAATCACCTGAAGTCTCATACTTGTAGTACTTCATGACTGTTTCGATCGCTAGACTGTAATCTACTTTGAGTTTAGACAGTTTTCGATCAAGTTTTACACGACCGAAGTCATTCATCTCTTCGCGCTCTCGGCGCAAGGCTTGTCGAATTTTATTTTTTGCTCGTGTGGTGACGACATTTTTTAGCCAGGATTCTTTTGGCTTCTGCGAGTTTGAAGTCACAACTTCTACTTGGTCGCCATTCTCGAGTTTACGGCCATGCGGCACGATGCTTCCATTGATACGGAGTGCTTGACACTTCAGTCCAATATCCGTGTGTATTTCAAAAGCAAAGTCAAGAGCAGTTGCTCCTTTTGGAAATACTTTGAGATCTCCTGCTGGAGTAAAGACAAAGACTTCTTCTTTGAATAAATCATTTCGTATGTCGGTGACAAACGACACATCATCACCTGCACTTTGCATAGAAGTCAATGACTCACGGATATTATTCAGCCACATGTCAAATGGGTTGCCATCGCTACTGACACCTTTGTATCTAAAATGTGCTGCAAACCCTTTTTCTGCAATTTCGTCCATTCGCTCTGTGCGAATTTGTACTTCTACAAATTTTCCTTTCGGCCCGACCACCGTTGTGTGCAAAGATTCGTAGCCATTTGATTTGGGCAGCGACACCCAGTCTTTCAATCGCTCAGGAATTGGCTGATAATTATTGGAGACGATGCTGTAAACTTTCCAGCAAAGGTCAGATTCAATTTCTTTTCTGATCTTGCCGTATTCTTTATCGATTTCATCTTCGAGCCGCTTTTGATAAATCTCTTTAGAAAGCGGTTGCTTGCGGCGTCGTTTCTTTTCTGCAGATTCGATATTATACGTCGCGATTTGAGTCGCTTCCTTCATCATCTGTTCTTCATCATATGGCGGATTGAGGATGATTCGAATCGCAAAAAGATCATAGATGTCTTCAAATTTGACCTTCTTTTGCTTGATCTTATTTGTAATACTTGCAATTGATTTTGGGCGGCCAAAAATTCGATGCGGAATTCTTTTTAAGGTCAGCCGATGCTGAAGCGGATCAATAAAGTCTTTGATGAATTTATCTCGATCGCGTTTGGTCTCGGCAAGCTTTCCAGCGATACGTTTATACTCAGCTGGCTCTAGATATTTCATTGAGAGGTCTTGAAGCTCGGTTTTGACCATATACAATCCTAAGCGATGTGCCAGCGGTGCATAGATATACGAAGTTTCAGACGCGATTTTATACTGACCGTTTTTGCTCATGTGTTTGAGCGTCCGCATATTATGTAGACGGTCAGCTAGCTTGACGAGGATGATCCGAATATCATCACCGAGCGTCATCAAGACTTTTCTGAAATTGGCAGCTTGAGGGCTAACATCTTTTCCAGAGCTGCTTAAAAAGACTTTCTCGAGCTTTGTTAATCCATCAACGAGACCTGGAATATGTCCGCCAAATGTCGTTTGAAGATCTTCGAGCGTGACTGTTGTGTCTTCGACGGTGTCATGTAGGAGGGCAGCCATTGCAGATGTGATACCTAAACCAATTTCCTTGACAACAATTAAAGCAACTGCGAGTGGATGCAATATGTAAGGCTCTCCTGATTTGCGGCGCTGTTTGTCATGAGCTAATAGAGCGACATAAAAGGCATCTCGCAGCCTTGACAATTCCTTTTTTGTCCGACGCCCTTCAAAGGCTGCTACAAGTTTTTGATACTCACGCTTGACTTGACGTCGCTCAAGATCAGTTAGATCCAAGTTCGGATTATTTAATCCGCTTTTCCAAATATCGGGTGGCGTCGTCGTCATAAGAACTCTATATTCTACACGTGTGTACAGCTATGTTGTAAGGTATAACATTGCCCTTTAGAAACAAGATACATCATGACTTGATCTTTTTTTAAATCAAGTAGCCAATTTTCAATGAAAAATGTATCTTTGCGCTCCAATTGCGGGTATGGTGAAATTGGTAGACACGCTAGACTTAGGATCTAGTGCTTCACGGCGTGGGGGTTCAAGTCCCTCTACCCGCACTTTTTAATTTTCAACGGGGGCAATCGCCCCTTTTTTTTGAGCCGCCTTCTATAGCATTATGGCAGAATTGAAAATCTCAGAACTCGCTCCACTTGTCGAAGAATTGACAATCGTACTTGAGCCAAATGACTATATCCCAACAGTCAAAGACAAACTCAAAGAGATACGCAGCAAAGCAAGCATGAAAGGTTTCCGCAAAGGGAAAACACCTATGAGCATGATTCGCAAACTCTACGGAAAGCAAGCCTATGCTGAAGCAGTCTACGATACGCTCAATGCAGAAATCGGCAAAGCGCTTACTGAAACTGAAAAATCATACCTCGGGCAGCCATTGCCTTTAAGCAATGATTTTGAGTCGCAGTTGCAAAGCCTGCAAAATCCGCCAACGTATAACTTCAGCTTCGAGATTGGTGTAGCACCTGAAATAGAGCTCAAAGGACTCAATAAAAAAACAACGATCGAACAATATGAGATCGTCGTTCCTGATGAGACAATCTCAGAGGAGATTGAGCGCATGCAAAAGCAGCTCGGTACGCAGTCAATGACCGATGAGCAAATCATTGACAATGATTTATTGACGGTAAATGTCAAGCGTGATGCAGATAATGATCCGCAAGTCGAAGCTGAATTTAAAATTCTCCCAAGTACGGTCACAGAGACAATGAAAAAGAAGCTGGTCAAACTCAAAAAGGGCAGCACGCTTAAAGTCAAAGATCTCTACGAGATCGAAGATGGTCGCACAGTCGAAGTCGTCAATAAACACTGGCTTGGTCTCGAAGAAAATACCGACATCAAAATTGAAGGTCCTTGGACAATGGAAATCACAGAAGTCAGCCGCTTGACACCAGCTGAGCTAGACGAAGACTTCTTCAAAAAAGTATTTCCAGATGGCGATGTCACAGACGAAGTAACGCTTCGTGAGAAAGTCGCTGAATCTGCAAAGACCTATTACAGCAGCGTCAATGATTCGCGCTTTTACAAGCAGCTCAGAGATAAAATGCTTGAGAAAAATGACTTTGATCTGCCAGCAGAATTTCTCAAAAAATGGCTCAAATCCTCAAACGAAGAGATGACCGATGAAAAAGTCGAGGAAGGATTTGAAGACTTCATTTCTGATCTCAAATGGACGCTTCTCAGAGGCAAAATCGCTAAAGCACATGAGCTCGAAGTCACTGAAAAAGAGATCATCGAGAGTGTGAGCAATAGCGTGCGTGGCTATTTTGGCGGTCAGCCAGTAGACCCAGCAATGATCAATGGCACAGTGCAGCGATTGCTGCAAGATGAGCGTACGATCCAACGCGAAACTGATGAAATCATGGCGCGCAAAATCGTAGCAGCGCTCCAAGATGTCGTCAAAGTCAAGTCAGAAGAAATCACGACGACTGATCTTGAAGAAAAGCTCAAAGCTGAGCATGAAGAACAAGCAGCTGCTACAGCAGAAGCTCAAGCATAACAGTCGGACGAGCGATCAAAGCGACGCGAAGCGTACCTGCGCAAGCAGGTATGGAGCGAAGCGAAATCGCGGCGAGCGCGGTGACCGAACGTACGTGAGGGCACGGCCCATCATAATCTAATTCTAATATTTGGGGCTCACGAGTGCGCAAACGCACTCGTACAGGCTGTACAGGGCTGCGCACGCAATCCCGCAGACAGCCGCTCCTCGGGCTGCGCGCTGCGTCGCGTCTCATGCGGGCGTGCTCGGTGCTGCGCACCAGCCAAAGGCTGCCCTTACCATCCTTGATCCATTAGACAGACGATGTGGAGAATCAAAAACAAGTGAAAATAGCCTTCGCGGATGCGTTATTTTCGCGTTTTAGAGGCGGTAGTTCGAGCCGTTCTCATCACCCTTTTTAAACACACTCGTACAATGGCAGTAGATGTCGTACTTGGCCTCCAGTGGGGCGACGAGGGCAAAGGTAAAATCGTTGATTTCCTTGCCAAAGAATATGATATTGTAGCGCGTTTTCAAGGCGGCCCAAACGCCGGACACACGCTCAAATTTGATGGCAAAAAGTATGTCTTACATACTGTGCCATCTGGCATTTTTAGAGACGATCTAATCAATATCATCGGCAATGGCGTCGTCATAGACCCGATCACACTTTCCAAAGAGCTCGACAAACTCGATGATGCTAGAGTTGATTATGCCGAGCGGCTTCTTGTCTCAAATAAAGCGCATCTCATCCTGCCGACACACGTCTATCTTGATGCGGCCAGCGAAGCAGCCAAAGGAAAAAACAAAATCGGCAGTACGCTTAAAGGCATCGGCCCAACGTACATGGATAAGACTGGTCGCAATGGTTTGCGTGTAGGTGATCTGCTCGCTGCTGACTTTAAGCAACGCTACGAAACGATCAAGCAAAAGCATTTAAAGCTGATCAGCCTCTATCCGGAGATTGACTTCGATCTCGATGCTCGTGAAGCTGCTTGGTTTGACAAACTGGAGCGCCTCAAAGCACTCAAAATCGTCGATACGTTATACTATGTACACAATGCGCTCGATCAAGGCAAGAAAATATTAGCAGAAGGCGCACAAGGATCGATGCTCGATATTGATTTTGGTACATTTCCTTTTGTCACTTCGAGTAATACGATTACAGCTGGCGTTTGCACAGGTCTTGGAGTCAATCCGCATCAGATCGGCCGCGTGATCGGCATAATGAAAGCCTATTGTACACGCGTCGGAAGCGGCCCATTCCCAACTGAGCTGCATGACGAAAATGGTCAACACCTCAGAGATGTCGGTCAGGAATATGGCGCAACAACTGGTCGTCCGCGTCGCTGCGGCTGGCTCGATCTCGTACAAGTCAAGTACGCCATGATGGTCAATGGGGTCACAGAAATGGCGATGACCAAGATTGATTGCCTTGGCGACTTTGACGAGATCCAAGTGGCACATTCGTACAATACACTAGGACAATCAACACGCGAACTTCCATTTGAGCTCTCAGATGAATCACTTGCTCCTGAGTACACTGCGTATCCAGGCTGGAAAATGGATTTGAGCGGCATTGATTCTCTTGATGATCTACCAGCTGCGGCTCAAGAATATATTGCTATGCTTGAATCAGCGCTTGATGTTCCCTTTACGTATGTTTCTACTGGTCCTGAGCGTAAGAGCTTAATCACCACCAATACTGCTTACAGCACTTAATGACATGAAGCGAGCGTTTGAATGCACAAAAGAGCAGCTCCTTGCTTGGGCTGCTCGGTATGAGTATGCATTTGTTTTCGATTCTAATGATTACGCGCTTGATCGCTTTTCGAAGTATGAATTCCTAGTAGCTGTAGGCGACGAATCTTCTCGCATTCCACTTGGAGATACTGTTTTCGCCGAGCTTGCTACTGCCCATCGCCTACAACCGAGCTGGATGTTTGGGTGCTTGTCCTATGATCTCAAAAATCAGATTTACGACTTGAATTCTTCGAATTCGAAATCGATTGATGTTCCACTTGCTTGTTGGATACGACCGCAAATAGTTCTCAAATGGGAAAACTGTCAGGCAACAATTCTTGAAGGTGATATTTCTGCTTCAGTGATACAGAATACAGTTCTAGAAACCGAAGACCCAATACAAGCTCAGTTTTCACAATCAACGAGTAAACTCGATTATCTCAAGGCAATTGATGCTTTGCTGAATCATATAGCACAAGGCGACATTTACGAGGCGAATTATTGCTACGAAATATTCGCAGATCAAAAGATCGATCCTGTCTCTGTTTTTCAAGAACTCAACCAACAAGCCTCTGCTCCGATGTCCGCTTTTGTCAAGCTCAGACATCAATACATCAATTGTATGAGTCCCGAACGATTTCTAGCGATACGAGATCGGCAGATTTACTCACAGCCTATAAAAGGAACTGCAAAGCGGCATGAAGATCAAGCAGCGGATCAAGCTGCTCAACGAGCGCTCCGAATGAGTGAAAAAGATCGAGCTGAGCACATTATGATCGTTGATCTTGTGCGCAATGACCTTAATCGCAGCTGCAAAGCAGGTACAGTCTCAGTCGATGACTTGTTTAGAGTCTATGAGTTTAAGACTGTTTGGCATATGATCAGTACGATCTCGGGTGAGTTAGAACCAGATGTGCACCCGTTCTTAGCAATGAAGGCAGCCTTTCCAATGGGAAGCATGACAGGTGCGCCAAAAGTTCGTGCGATGCAATTGATTGAAGAATACGAATCATTTTGTCGAGGCATGTATTCTGGCAGTATTGCCTACATCACACCTGATGGCGATCTTGACTCAAATGTTGTGATTCGCTCATTGATTCATGATTCGCTAACACATAAAAGCAGCGTTGCAGTAGGTGGCGCAATTGTAGCCGATAGCATTGCCCTTCAGGAGTACGCAGAATGTTTGACTAAAGCTGGATTTATTCCTACATTTTTTGAATGAAAATCAAGTTCATTCAAAATTTATATCAAGAAAACTCTTTGCTTTCAAAATAAATGTTTTTTAACGTACTGTAGTGACACTAATTTCAGAATTTATTTCTGAAAGACCCTTGTTTATCCTAAGAGAAAAATCTACCTTTGCGGCCGCTTAAATCAAAGCAATGAATCGTCACGATTTCGTCGATCAATTTTTTCTACTCAAAAGAAGATGTTGTCATCATGGACTCGCGAAACTACGTTTTTAGTGTTGTTTTGAATTTGGCTTTAAAATCAAAATATAATTTCAATAAAACAAGAGAAAGAAGAATATTGAGTCGAGTAAATGGCTTTGTTTAAAATTATTTTTACATAAAGACTTGACAAAACGCGATTTCTTCTTTAACTTGTAATCACAGACAAGGAGGTACACATGAAACAAGTCATCCTTTTTATCGCTCTTTTTAGTGTCACAGCAGCTTTGACTGCTCAGACAGCTGAAAAAACACTTGTCAAAAGCTATGAGCTAGAGTCTTGCTCAGCAATCATCGCTGATTTACATGGCGATGTTCAAGTCGAGACATGGGATCGTGATGTCATCCGTATCGAGACATCAATCTCAATCAAAGGCGTTACCACTACAGCCATCAAAAAATTTGTCTCACAAGGTCGCTACTACATCAAAACGACTCCAAACAATGGAACACTCGAATTGTCGATGCCGCGCTTCAAATCAGATCTCAAAGCCTTTGGCGTCGAGCTCAACAAAAATGAAACAGTCGTATACACGATATACGCTCCAGAATACATCAGTGTGACTCTTGCTGATGATGCACAAACTGTTGTGCAATAAGAAAAGAGTTTTAGGTTAGTTAGTGAGAGAATGTGCTTAGCTTTTTCGGAAGTTGGGCACATTTCTTTTTTAATGGAATTTAATTTTGGGGCTGCCCTCGCTGCGCGAGGTCGGGCTATTCGGCACTCTCTCCGAGTTCCTTATAGTCACTCGGAGTTCAAACAACACCTCCTATCCCTCAGCCGAATCATGTACAACTGTGTAATAATACACAATTGGGTTTAATTCACCAATACGTTTGGGTTTATCCTACTAAAAAACACATAAAACCCATTGGGTATAATCACCCTGAAGGAACGTAAAGCACAGCTGGTCGGACAAGCGCTGCGAAGTGGTGCGAACGTAGTGAGCAGATGCCGTAGGCAGCCGAGCGAAGAGCGAGCCACGAAGCATAGCGACCCCGCGGCTCTGCCGCGGGGATGGCCCCAAATAAAATGTATTTAATTAAAACGCAGCAGTCAATCGCGCACGCCCAGTATGAATAATCCGCGTGCCAGAAGATGTGCGACCATCGTAGGTGAGACTCATCAAGATATTGTTACCGATGTTTCGATCGAGTGTTAGCGACCAAAGATAATTGGAGCCTGGATTGAGCCCTTCGAGGAGTGCGTACTCGACGGGTGTATTTTGGAGCGTTTGGTTGTACTTTAAATTGACGAGTCTTGTTTCTGCTCTAATGGTCGATTTAAAAATATCATTAAGTGTCGCTTTGAGTTGGATCGATTGGCCTGTGACTTGTTCGGTCGTATTGGGTAATGTATTTTTTGATTGTGTAAATTCATACGAGCTGCTGAGACGAATTCGTCGTTTATAAATCCAAGCAAGTTCGGGCTCAATCGAATAGCTGCGTAATCGATAATCACGATCATTAAAAAAGCCACTATTGGCTGCTTTGATTCCTGTTTCGGCTCGTAGAGTTGTGGTCATTGTTTTTGTTATAGCTGATCGTCCTTGAATAAATTGCTGTTGTAATGAGCGGCTTTCAGGTCCAGTCGTTAGGACATTTTGTTGTCGATTGTCTGTCATGCCGACTTCTGCATTAAACCGAGCAATGCCTCTATTAAAATAAAGCGTCGAACGCCAAGTCGAATTGCTTGAAACAAGCGCAGTATCCGAGAGCGTAAGTTGGAATGGATTCCAGGGGACGACTTCATTGCTCTCACGAGTTTTGCGAGTGACTTGTATGCTGCCCAAAAATGAAAACTTCGAAATGAATTTTCGGATTCCAGTTTTATTATTCCAAATAGCCTTTGGATTTAATTGGAGTGTTTGTCCAAGTAAAACAGTATTCGTCCGAATAAAATCATTTGTCAACGTAATAATCCGAATATGATCTGCTTGATCTTGGAATACTGCTATTTCAAATTCGTTGACTTGCTTGAGGCTGTCATCATTGCGGTCGATCCATGTATAGAATCCATCACCTGGATTGACTTGTAGGTATGTGTATTCAACTTTTTGCTCTTGACCAGAACTAATCTCATAAAACGTATTTAATCGAACTGCTCCGCGAGCTGCTGTATAATTGTGATCAAGGCGACCGAGATAGGTGTCTTCTGCTTGCCGAATTGAAATGTCGGGGCGATTAATTTGTAGGTTTCGATAGCGCGCATTCCAAGTAAGCGTGCTCTTTTTTTTATGCTGCCAATTGCCAGTGAATTGTAATTCATCAGCGGTCTCCGCTTGTGCGAAATCGCTGCCATTTGCTAGTTGATCGTAGCGACGACTCGCTGTTAATTTGACTTGTAGTGCAGTATTAATTTGCGATTCTATAAATGCTGAATATTGTTGGAATGATTCCGAAAGTCGATTTAGTGTGTCGGTTTGTATATCGCGCCGTTGATTTTGAAGGATTTGAGCTCGCGCACCAATGGTTAATTTTTTCTCTGGTAAAATGTCTTGTTGCACTTGGACGATGCCATTTAATAAATCTGTATTTTCTAAAAGTGATTCCGATTGTAAATAACTTCCTGTAGCAGATATAGAAGTATTTTTGAATTCAGATTTCGCTGCTGCTGTTTGTTTTATTCCAGTATAAATTGAATCCGTTAATAAAGACGATACTTCGTATTTGAGTAGAAGTTTATTGGTGGACTGAAATTGAGCGCCGCCTGTGATCCAGTGCTCGTCACGTTGCTGTGAAGTTTGCGCATTCCAGTCGCGAGCAAACTCGCGTGGACGATACGGCGTAAATACTTCGAATTTACTCTGAATAAATTCGTGCGAACCATAAAAGGATAAATCGCCTTTTAATCGCGCACTATCTTGTCCTATTGGAATTAAATAGGAAGCTGCAGATCGAATACCAAAATTTTGATTGTCTGAATCATCAATATCCGAGAGACGATTTAAATCAACTGTACTCATTGATCCTTCACTTGAAATTGTAAGTCCTTTTGTCGGCTTCCATTCAGCGCCAAGAGAATAAAGTTGCTGCAATTCGGGCGCAACTAATCGGACGACAGGCTCAAAATTACCTTGTGGAATACCAGTAATTGGATCAGGCGCAACCCAAGCATAAACACGCCCATTTGCTCCACTTTGTGTAATGATATAATTGCCATTGCCGAAGCCGACTTCTGTCCAACGCAATGCATATAATGCGGAATCAGGATTTGTTGAATAAACAAATATGCTGTCGTACAGAATGCTGCTTGAAGTCGTGTCAATGAGTTTATACAAAATACGATTGGCATCAAATTCAGTTAATAACTCTGCGCTATTGACAAATGTATTTGAAATCGCATCTCCTAATGAACCGAGTGCTGTTCGATCATTTGCCGATAAATCAGCTGCGCTGTTTTTCCCATCTTGAATGCTTAAGAGATTTCCATAAACTGTTAGCTGATCTTTTAATGAATACGAAAAGTCAGCAGCATATAGTGAACGTAAATAATTGCGATCGTTGTATTCAAATTCGATATCAATTCTGCTATCTTTTGTAATAAGTCGATTTGTCGTAAATGAAACGTCACCACGATTATAATCAATAATATAATCTGCGTCTTGGCCGCGTGTCATGCGCTGCCCGTCAATGTAGACACGCTCTGATCCACTTAGTACAATAATAAATGTTTCGCCTTCTTGACCAGTGAGGCGATACGGCCCTTGATTGCCTTCTTGTCCTAAAAATTGATTTCTAGAAAACTTGCCTCGCGAAACGGCAACACTTGCACGTCCTTGAATGAAATGCGTACTATCAATTTGTGCCGATGAACGAATCGAAACGCCTTGCAGCTTACGGAAGTATTTTAAAAAATAGCCGCGCTCATGGCTCAGGTCATAATCTCCTGCGATTAATGTCGTTCGATCTTTTTTAAGTTGAATAAAGACTTTATCAAATTCGTTGAGCTGCTGTGTATTTCCTTCGGGTTGTATTGGGATTGTATTGTCACTTATGGCTGCTGTGATTTCGATGTCATCTCCGATAATGCCTGACATTCGTAAATTAAAACTGCTATTTAAAACAAGGTCTTGATTATTACCAAAGGAAATACCGCGAGTAAAATTGCCAGAATAATTTAATCCTCGAACGTCAGGGAATGAGCCACCAGTTTCTGCAAAGGGTTCGTAGACTGGCTGTCCAATAAACACATCGTCAAATGAACGCTTGCCAATTAATGTCGTGTCGCGCTGGAAATAAGTATCAGTCAATGAAAATGGCAGCACTCGATATTTGGCAAAGAGAATACTTGGTCGTGGCTTTTTTGTAATAATAATTTGCTTGCCAAATACTGTGTAATCAAGGCCTTGTACAAGCAGCTCGCTACCGTATGTTAATTCGAGACTTGCTTGATCAAATGGAATTGTATCAAGTAAGAATGTATCTCGATCTATTTGCAGCGTTGTGTATTTGATATTTGACTGTGCTGTACTTTCATTCGCAATGAATAAAAGACAAAACAAGACTATCAAAAAAAGAAAAGCTGCTCGCATCGACGACTCTCTCGTAAGGATTGGACATTGAGCCTTCTCAAACTCTATGTTCATGGCCAAAGTTCTCAAATGTAACGCCACAATCACACCTGATGTGATACGACTGTGTAGTGCGGATGACGATTGTGCTCTTGCGTAGCCAACCTCGGACAAGCGATGGGAAGGGGCGCGAAATGAAATGCAGCGCTCATCCCGATTTTTCGGGATGATGAGCGAACAGCGAAACCCTGGAACAGCGCGGTGCTGCCGACGAATGGAGGCAGCATGGCCCATCAAATTGTTTTCGATCAAAAATGGTCGAATGTGATGTCGCTACTGGCTATCTTCGCAGCCAAATTGACAATGGCAGCAAACTTGGACATAGCGGCTCTCAAACAGCAGTACACGACGTACCATGATGCGCAGCGTTTTGAAGGAGAACAGCTTGCTGGCTTATACGATCCTGTTGAGTACATCAATAGTATCGGGAGCAAGTATATGCGGCCGCTTTTGCTGCAAATGGCTGTTTCTGTTTGTGGCGGCAATCTTCAAGATTCGCTTCCTGCTGCGTATGCGGTTCAGTTGTTTCATAATTTTTCATTGCTGCATGATGACATCATGGATGATGCGCCGCTCCGCAGAGGCAAGGCGACTGTGCATGAAAAATGGAATACGGCTACTGCGATATTGAGTGGTGATGTGATGCTTGTGTACGTCTACAAGTATTTGTTGCAGCTCGATACGCCGCGACTCAAGTCAATTTTAGATGCTTTTACGCAGACTTCAATCGAAGTTTGCGAAGGGCAACAACTGGACATGGATTTTGAAACGCAAGCGCATGTCACGCCTGAGAATTATCTCCGCATGATTCGCTTGAAGACTGCTGTTTTGCCAGCAGCAGGATTGAAGATCGGCGCTTGGCTAGCTGGAGCAGATGATACTGTCGCTCAGGCCTTGTACGATTATGGCATTAATCTGGGGCTTGCTTTTCAGATCAATGACGATTTATTGGATGCCTACGGCGATCCGACCAAAGTCGGCAAGCAGCAAGGCGGCGATATTTTGCAATGCAAGAAAACGCTTTTGTATCTCCGCGCGATCGAACGCGCTGGTGAACAGCAAGAATCTTGGATCAATGAATACACACAATCGCTGGACAACAAAGTCGAGCTTTGGAAACAACGCATGAGCGATTGTGGAGCTGAAGCAGCGACGCGTGCCGAAGCAGATCACTATACACAACTGGCGCATGATGCTTTACGCAATTCTGGATTGTCAGAAGCACAGTGCGCTCCATTTCATCACTACGCAGATACTATTTTGCATCGCACATTTTGATGCAATACTTGATACAAACAGCAAATACAGATTACTATGAGTTCTTTAATGCCCAAAACACCGTTTCACCAACGCCATCAAGTCATCACGCTTCTCGCTGATATGATCGAGGAAGTCCAAAATGGCATGTACAACGCAGAACTCACGCACAAGCAACTTGCCGAACTTCGTCAAATGGCGATCGATGCCGAGCAGCCACTCGCAGCAAAATGTATTCGCTTTGTGATGGAAAAAATCGACCACACTGGCAATATCGCTGTTGAGTGTTTTGACGAAGAAGATCTCGCAGGTGTTTCTGCTTTTGAGTATTTCCTTCAATTGCTCCAAGATCCAACAAATCGCTACAACCGCGAGGACCTTCGCGCACTCAGAGACGAACTCAACGTCGTCGATTAACTCATGGCTGCGCCTCTCGCAGAGCGAATACGACCGACTCGTCTCGAAGAGCATATCGGCCAAGATCATCTGACTGGCGAAGGGAAGCCACTACATCGTGCGATCACGACAGGTCGCGTTCCGTCATTTATTTTGTGGGGTCCTCCTGGAGTAGGTAAGACGACACTTGCACAAATTATCGCGGAGACGCTTGAGCGACCATTTCACGCTCTGAGCGCTGTTAATAGCGGCGTCAAAGACGTGCGTGAAACAATTAAAAAAGCGGAGTCCGAACGCTTTTTTAATAAGCCGAACCCAATTTTATTTATTGATGAAATTCATCGATTTAGCAAATCGCAGCAAGACTCGCTGCTCGGCGCTGTCGAAAAAGGAACAGTCACCTTAATCGGCGCGACGACTGAAAATCCGTCCTTCGAAGTGATTCCGGCTTTGCGCTCGCGCTGCCAAGTGTTTATTCTTAACGCTCTGGATAATGCTGCTTTGCGTCAATTGGCTGATCGCGCCTTGCAGACTGATTTTGAATTAAAAAAGCGCGAAATAAAAATAGAAGAAGACAATTTATTATTTCGATATGCAGCAGGCGATGGACGTAAATTGCTCAATATTTTAGAAATAATTAGTGACGCTTTTGAGCCTGAGGAAACAATTAAAATTACAGACGAACTTGTTTCTGAGCTTGTCAGCGCCAATGTCGCCAAATATGACAAAGGCGGCGAGCTGCATTATGATATTATTTCTGCCTTTATAAAAAGTATTCGTGGCTCAGATCCAGATGCAGCAGTCTACTGGCTCGCGCGCATGATCGAAGGCGGCGAAGACGTCAAATTTATTGCGCGTCGATTGTTGATTCATGCAGCTGAAGATATTGGACTCGCCAATCCAAATGCACTTTTACTCGCGCAAGCGACATTCGATGCAGTCAATGTCATCGGCCATCCTGAGAGTCGCATTATTTTATCGCAAGCAACTATTTATTTAGCGACTAGCCCAAAAAGTAATAGTGCCTATATGGCGATCGGTGATGCGCAACAACTCGTACGCGAGACAGGCGATCTTCCTGTGCCGCTTCATTTACGTAATTCGCCGACTAAATTGATGAAAGATATCGGCTACGGCAAAAATTATAAATACGCACACAATTATCCTGGCAATTTTGTCAAACAAGATTTTTTGCCAAAAGAAATAGGAGATAAAAAAATCTATACCCCTCAAAATAATCCTCAAGAAGCTCGCATCTCAGAACGACTCAAAAACTGGTGGGGCGAACGATTTAATCGCTAAAATAATAATTATTAAAATGGGCCATGCTGCTCATTGCATTCACAGCACCGGGCTATGCGCGGTACGCCAAGCTAGCTTTATTTGCTTGTTGTGAAAACAACAAGCAAATAAAGCCGCTTCACGCCATTCCATGTCGTTCGCGCC
>JAHDHF010000225.1 GCA_020631455.1 Saprospiraceae bacterium | reverse complement strand
GCAGCCCGTTTCATCGCCGTTCAAAAACTGTCATCAAACCAATCGTTCCAAACCCGATGAGCATAGCAATATGAAACTCGACAAATAAATATGATCCACTCCAAAAACTATGAGCAACACTCGTCGCGAAACAAGCTGCTAGAAATAATTCTAAGAAACCAATGATTTGGCTGCTTTCAATGTTGTAACCTACTTTGTTTGATGAGTCGCCACGCTTGGGTGTGCGAACAAACTCCGCCTCAGTCGTATCAAACCAACCACTCCAAACAGCCGCCGAATTATGAATTGCGATACCAGCTGCCAAAGGAAAAAAGACAAGTAAACGAAAAGGCAAAATCAAAAGATGCAAAAAAAGATGTTTATCTTTCTTAACATGAAATGTTGAGACAAAATACACAAGAATAAGAACCGCCGTACCAGAAAAGCCAAAGATTAAATATGATAGATCAATACTAAATTCTGGTATCGCCCATTTGAGGACAAGGCTGGATAAGCACAACGCGAGTATAATACTAAAGACACTACTCGCGAGGCAATGAACTGAAGCGTGCAGCTTTTGAAAAAACGATAAATGTCCCGCCGTCCAAATATCCTTTAAAAATAAACGCGCAGATTGAGCGCCACCTTTATTCCATCTGTATTGTTGTGATTTTAATCCCGATATTACCGAAGGTAATTCAGCAGCAACCGTAATTGATGGAACAATAAGCGTATGATAACCAGCGAGCTGAGCACGATAGCTCAAATCCATGTCTTCTATTAACGTGCGCGACTTCCAGCCGCCCGCATCTTCGATAGCTTGACGTCGCCAGATGCCAGCCGTTCCATTAAACTGAGATAAAAAGCCGCTTCTATTTCGACCAAATTGCTCAACAGTAAAATGCGTATCCAATTGCAATGCTTGCATCCATGTCAAGGCATTTTGATGCTCATTGAGGTGCGCCCAGCGCGTTTGCACAAAAGCAGCTTTAGCATCTGATAGAATATATGGCAGAGCTTCTTTCAGCCAAGAAGGCTGCACTGCAAAATCAGCATCAAGTATTGCTATGTATTCTCCAGTTGCAGTTTGAAGTCCATTTGCCAAAGCGCCAGCTTTATATCCACTTCGATCCGTTCGATGAATATATTCAAAATTGACATGAGGAAAATTCCGAATAATAGAATGAATGAAATCACTCGTTTCATCTGTACTGTCATCGAGTATTTGAATCTGCAATTTATCTGGAGGATAATCTAAAGCAGCCGCATGTTTAAGCAATCGCTCGACCACAAATTGCTCATTATAAATCGGCAATTGCAACGTGACGAACGGCCATTCGTTTGGCGGCTGAGGTTTTGGAGTTTCTTTTTTGAGTGAAGCGAGTGCAAGCCAAAATTCAATAAAACAATAGATGACAATGCAAAGCAAGGCGATTGCATAAATAATAAATGCAAGCACACAAATGATCTGAATCAGCACATCAAGAAATGGCATACTTCGCTATTGTCCACAAAATTTTATATCCCGCACCAAAGACACCACGCACCGTTCCGCTCACTTTGCTTGTACCGATTCGCTCCTTGTAGTCTACAGGCACTTCCATGTAGCGCAAGGTATGTCGAGCCGCCTTGACTTGCATCTCTACAGTCCAACCATAATTCGTGTCGCACATATCGAGTTGATCATACGCAGACTTTTTGATCGCACGCATCGGACCAAGATCAGTCACCTTGAGCTTGTACAAAACACCAATTAAAAACGCCGCCAAATTATTGCCCCAACGCTGAGGTAAGGTCAATGATCCACGAGCAGCATTCCCAAGCGCACGTGAGCCAATCACAAGATCAGCATCTCCATCAAGTATAGGCTTGAGCACATCTGCGAGCTGACTTGGATAATCAGAAAAATCTCCATCAACAAAAGCCAAAATATCACACGGCGGATCAAATGTTTCTATTTCTTCTATCGCTCGAAGACAAGCAGCTCCATAGCCGCGCATAGGAGCCGCTACGACAATCGCACCATGCGCACGCGCCACCTCAGCTGTACGATCCGCGCTGCCATTATCACCCACTACGACAGCACGAATGCTATCCCAAGGCAAAGCATCCAAGACATGCCCGATCGCCGCCTCTTCATTCAAAGCAGGAATGACGACATCAATAATCGGCTGCGATTTCACAGCCGCTAAAGTACAGCCATCAATACGCTCATCAGAAGCTATTTCTACTCACGTCACAGATATGACAGGGCGAGATTGAAGGTAAATTTTTGGGGCTGCCCTTCATTCGCTTTGCTCATTCAGGTCGGGCTATTCGGCAGCTCGCTAGTCGCTCGGCTCTCGATACGCTTCGCTTTCGAGATCTGCTGCGCACTGCCTACTATCCCTCAGCCAAAAAAGTAAAACCCTATCCTAAATCCTTTCCCTTAAAATGGAAAGGACTTTTTCG
>JAHDHF010000224.1 GCA_020631455.1 Saprospiraceae bacterium | reverse complement strand
CGATCACCTCCGTCGCAGACTTGACATCATGGGAGATCCGCTTGGCATAATCCGCTATTGCCTCACGCGCCCAGCCAGCCGTCGTCTTCCCTGTCAATATGATCAGCAGTTTCATAGCTGCATGATACGCGATTTTGAGAACATACGTTGGGGCCATCCGCAGCCTGCGGCTGCGGTCGCTATGTTTCGCAGCTCGCTGTTCGCTCGGCTGCTCCTGCTACCGCAGTCGCATCTGGCCTCCGGCCACTGCTGCACAGCGCTTGTCCGAAAATTCAAAATAACGAGTCTCAGTTTTTCATTACAATTCGTCTTTCCAATGTCCAACCTGTTTTTTTGTCATTCTGAGGAGCGAAGCGATCGAAGAATCTCAACCCCTGAGATTGGAAGATTATCTCAGGGGTTGAGACACTTCGCTTCGCTCAGTGTGACAAAGAAAGTTGAGCATTGTATTCTTAAGTAAATCGTAATCAAAACAGTCAGGACAAGCGATCGAAAGGGGCGCGCAGCGCTCATCCCGATTTATCGGGATGATGAGCGAATAGCGAAACCCTGAAACAGCGCGGTGCTGCTGAACATCGTGAAGCAGCATGGCCTATAATAGAAATAAACTTTTGGAGTATACTCTGTAATCAATATGAAAAAACACCAAATTTCAAGTATCTTCACATAGAACAAAAATAAGAATAGGTTGAAAGCACAAGAATTCGTTTCTTCGGAACCTATCAATGCAGCCTAAACAAGACACAAGCCACACCTTATGAGCGTACAACAACGAGCAGAACTACACAGTCAAATATGGAAAATCGCTAATGATGTGCGCGGATCAGTCGATGGCTGGGATTTTAAGCAATTTGTACTTGGTACATTATTTTACAGATTTATCAGCGAGAATTTTACAAAGCATATGAATGCTGACGATGACAGTATTGATTATGCTAATTTTCCAGATGAAGGCATTCCAGAGCCTATTAAAATTGATTCAATACGAATAAGAGGCTACTTTATATATCCGAGCCAATTATTTGAAAATGTGTGCAAAAATGCGCACACCAACGAAAATTTAAATACGGATTTAGCAGCCATTTTTACAGCAATTGAAAGTTCGGCAAATGGGTATGATTCTGAGCAAGATATAAAAGGATTGTTTGCTGATTTTGATACGACAAGCAGCCGACTCGGAAATACTGTCGATGATAAAAATAAACGCCTCGCTGCGGTGCTCAAAGGTGTAGCAGAACTCAAGCTTGAAAATTTTGAAGACAACGAAATTGATTTATTCGGTGATGCCTACGAATTTTTAATTTCAAATTATGCGGCGAATGCGGGCAAGTCTGGTGGCGAATTTTTTACGCCGCAAAGTGTCTCGCGGCTGATCGCGCGAATAGCGATGCACGGACAAAAAACCGTCAATAAAATATATGATCCTGCGGCTGGCTCTGGCTCACTTCTGCTACAAGCCAAAAAGCATTTTGATGATAATATTATTCAAGATGGATTTTATGGTCAAGAAATCAATCACACGACCTACAATCTCGCGCGTATGAACATGTTTTTGCATGATATTAATTATGACAAATTTCATATTACACTCGGCGATACATTGCTTGATCCGCAGCTGCAAGAGCATAAACCATTTGATGCAATTGTATCCAATCCACCGTACTCAGTCAAGTGGACAGGAAATGATGATCCGACATTAATTAATGATGATCGCTTTGCGCCAGCTGGTGTACTTGCGCCCAAATCAAAAGCTGATTTTGCTTTTGTGCTTCATGCATTGCATTATTTATCTGGAAAAGGTCGAGCAGCTATTGTGTGTTTTCCTGGTATATTCTATCGCGGTGGAGCAGAGAAAAAAATACGCCAATATTTAATAGACAATAATTATGTCGAGACAGTCATCTCACTTGCGCCAAATTTATTTTATGGGACAAGTATCGCAGTGACGATACTCGTACTCTCCAAGCACAAAACAGAGCAAACGACTCAATTTATAGATGTATCGGGTGAGGACTTCTTCAAGAAAGAAACCAATAATAATGTACTCACTGATGAGCACCTCGATCAGATCATGCAGCTCTTTGATCAAAAAGAAGATGTGCCGCACGTAGCGCTCTCAATAGCCAATACTGCAATAGCAGAAAATGACTACAATCTCTCTGTCAGCTCGTATGTCGAGTCGAAAGACACGCGCGAAATCATCGACATCGTCAAATTAAATACAGAACTCAAATCAACTGCTACGAAAATAGATCAGCTGCGCTCTGATATTGATGCAATCATAAAAGAAATAGAAGGATGAGCTATTTAGAAAAACTATTGGACGGTGTTGAGGTTGAGTGGAAAAAAATAGAAGACATTTCGATAAAAGTTTCTTCGGGTGGAACTCCTAAAACAAGTTCGAGTGAATACTATAATGGTGAAATACCTTGGCTCAGAACTCAAGAAGTAGGAA
>JAHDHF010000065.1 GCA_020631455.1 Saprospiraceae bacterium | reverse complement strand
AATGGTGAAGTAAAAGTTTGTGATATCGCTGATGATTTCTTCGGCTGAGGGATAGAAGGCAGTGCGTCCCGACTTCTCAGGAGGGCAGCAGATGCGACGACGGAGGAGGAGCAGCCGAGCGAACAGCGAGCTGCCGCATAGCCCGACCTCGCAAAGCGAGGGCAGCCCCAACTTTTTTTCTATTAAAAAATACGAGAATTAAAGAGAAGACAGGAAATCAGAAATAGCATCGGATAGGAGCGATGATTGCTTGAAAAATGGCATCCGAGTCTTTGGGGATAATTCTCGAAGTGCGTTGGCAAGATTAAGTGAAGATTGTTTTTGTGTGACACAATAGTTTTGTTGGGCTAGGCGAGTGGCAAGATATTCTTGCTCGGTTTGACCAGGAGTAGGGACGAGGATTGCTTGATTGCCAAAGCGAGTTAAATCCATAATTGTACTATAACCAGATCTGGCGAGTACATTATCGGAGCAACTTAAAATTGTATTCATTTGTGCAGCATCTGCAAGATCAATGATATCCGAATACTTTGGAAGCGGAATTTTTCCTGTGTATTTATTTTTTGTTCCGCGAACAAGAATACTTCGTCCTGGAGCAAAACGTAATTGTTGGCGGATTTGATCTTCGAGGTAGCTGCGCTGCGGCTCTGGCCCGGATAAAATAGCTGCTACGCTATAAAATTTTTGTAAGTCAAGTTTATGTAATCTACTCAACGTTCCAATAAATCGAATATTTGAATAGCCCGTTGTATGACTTAACTCACCACTTAAATTACTCGAACATTCTGTGTCAGGAATCCAGCAACATGAATATCGATGAATTATTTTTTTGACAACTGAATTAACAACTTGTTTTATAATTGGAATTCCAATTTTGATATGAAGTTGATGCGTCAAAAAAACTGAAGGAAAATCTTGGGACGGTTGAATACCGTAGCGATTATCATTTATTATTGCATCGAATGAGCCATTAGAAAGCAGTTTGTTTACTGCTTTTTTTTCTGCTTGCATTGCTCGCATGATCTTGGGCATTTGTGGAGCAATGCTACGGTACATATTGCTGTGCGCATATTTGACATCGTAAGGCTGCAATTCGATTGTTTGCAATCCGGGAAGAGCTGATTTGAGAAGTTCAAGCGCAGCGCCATCAGAGGCGACTGTTACTTGCGCACCTTGTAGTAGCAACTCTTCGATAATTGGAATACTTCGTGTCGCATGACCGAGCCCCCAGTTGAGCACACAGAATAGAATATGAGGTGATCGTGTCGTCACATACCAAAGGTCGTTGCTCTGGCGTTAGTTTTGCAGTAAACTTGTACGAAATTCAAAGACTATGAAAGTTTGGAAATGTTGTGTTGTCGGAATTCTCTTGATTGGACTGCTAGTCGGGACTTCAGGATGTAAGTCTGGTTGCGGCTGCCCAAAGTTTTCGATTGAACAATCAATCGACTAAAGCACACAGGTATGAAACAATGGCTGCTCGCGGTCATGTGTTTGATCTGTGCATCGAGTGTTGCCTTTGGGCAAGACTTTTGGATGCCGTCAGACTCACTCGATAAAACAAAGTTTTGGGGATTAAACTCAGTTGCTGCTGTTGGTTACACTGGAGCGACTATTGGTTTAAGTCAAATCTGGTATAAGGATTTTGAAAAGTCGCGATTCCATCTATTCAATGACATGGGTGAATGGAATGACCTAGATAAAGCGGGGCATTTGTTTACGGCATATCTCGAAGCGCGGTGGACGCATCAAGCCTATCGCTGGGCTGGAGTAGATGAAAAGAATAGCATTATTGCAGGAGTTGTTATTGGCTCGCTTTTTCAAGCGACGATCGAAGTCATGGATGGCTTTAGCGACAAATGGGGGTTTAGTCTCGGCGACATTGCATTTAATACAGCTGGAGTTGGCTTATTTGCTGGGCAGCAAATCGGCTGGGGAGAGCAGCGCATCTTGCTCAAACATTCGACTTGGCCAACTCAATATCCAGAAACAATCATCACGTCGGTAGATGGCAGCCAAACAACGACGCTGAAAGCAAGGGCAGAAAGTCTTTACGGTACTTCATTGCCTGAGTTGATGATCAAAGATTATAATAGCTTGACGATTTGGGCTTCTGTCAATCTTCGCAGCTTTGATAAGCGTGAGAATAGTCGCATTCCGCCTTGGTTGAATGTCGCTGTTGGCTACGGTTCTCAAAACCTGTACGGCGGTTTTGATAATACTTGGACTGATGAAGAAACAGGCGCTGTGTTTATCGTTCCTGAGAATGTTGCACCGAGATACAGACAGATTTTTCTTTCCCCTGATATTGATTGGCGGTTTATTCCAGCTAAGCGGCGTGGCTGGCAAATTTTCCTTCAGTTACTGAGTTGGATAAAACTCCCAGCTCCTGGAGTAGAGTTTACGACACATGGTAAAGTGAGGCTCCGCGCTTTGGCTCATTGATCGGCTTCAAGGCAAGCCTTCGCCATCTTTTCGAGATCCGCATTGACGATTTCTTGTACTTCGGTCACGTTTGGTCGAGCTGCTTTGACCTGATTGAGCATACAGTTGCAATATAGATTTGGATCGTACTCGACGCCTTCTTCGATATTGTCAAGACAGTTTTGTACAAATGCTTCATCGTGTTTGTCTTTCCAATCGGTACTACAAGATGAGAAACCAACTAAAAAACAAAAGCCAAATCCAAGAAGAAAAAGTGTGCGCATAAAAAAGAGCTTTATCGAGTCATGACGATATAATCACGTAAAAGTGTGCGAAGAAATTTGACGGGCTGCTTTGGACGTTCGTTTTTCTGAATATCAAGAATCTCAGCAATATGATCAGCTGTATCAACAACAAGCGTTCTGTGAGCTGTATTGCCGTACGTATTTGATCGGTTGATCACTGTTTTGATCAGCAGCATATCATCTTCAGTCAATTGACGCACTTGAGGAAATTGAGGCTCATACTCACTGAGATCGTTGAGTTTGAGGATGTCTTTTAATGAAAATCGAAGATTCGGTCTCGAACGAATGACAGACGTATTGCTCGTCAATCCACCAAGCCGCTGATTGCGAGGCGAAGAAAGAATCAGAATACTCGCAAGCGAACAAGCCGTCATCCAAATATCTACAAATCGAAAAATCCAACGGATAAAGTAATCTCCAAACGTTGGTCGCTTGCCATTGAGCTTGACTACTCGGATGCCGAGCGCCTTTTTTCCGAGTGTTTGGCCGTTCATCAATAACTCAGACAACAAGGTGTATGTCATCAAGGGAATCATTGCTACGATCAGAATCCATTCGCCTTGTCCAAGGATCGCGAGAAATCCTCCGACCATTCCAAGCACTGATCCTGCTACAAATAGGATAATGATATCAATCAAAAACGCGAAAAAGCGATCCCACAAGCGAGCAAGCTCGTACTCGATGACAACATTTTGAGTTGTAGTGATGGAGATATTAGACATAAGATTTGTAGATCGTCACAAACATACCAAGCTTCATACATTCATATCCGCATTTCATCCATGAATACTCATAAAGAGATGACGAACACAACTATATTGCAGCTCTAATGCGCGAAACATCATTTGTCAATCGAAACCACAAAAAGTGGTCGAATATCGAAAAAGAGATGCATCGGGATAATACTGATCCCGACAAGCTGAAAAAGCTCTTTGTCGAGGTGACAGATGATTTGTCGTACTCTCGCACGTTTTATCCCAACCGTTCTGTTCGAGTTTATCTTAATGCACTTGCGCAGCGGCTCTTCCAAAAAGTATATCGGAACGAACGCTCAAGCAGCTTCAAGAAGTTTGTCAACTTTTGGGTTGATGGTTTGCCTCGCATCGTTTGGGAAGAGCGCATCATTTTCTTGCTTTCGGCAGGCTTGTTTTGGGGCGGATTTATAATCGGAATTGTCAGCAGCATTTACGAGCCAGATTTTGCTAAAATTATTCTTGGTAGCGAGTATGTTGATATGACATTGACCAATATCAAGTCAGGAGATCCGATGGCAGTGTACAAACAGCGGAGTGAATTTGATATGTTCTTTGGGATTACGCTCAATAACATACGGGTCGATCTGATGACCTTTATTTTTGGAGCATTTGCGTCAATTGGCTCTGTTTGGATCATGATCCAAAACGGCGTTCTCTTTGGGACATTTCAATGGTTTTTTGTAGAGCAAGGCATCTTTAGAGAATCCTTTTTGACGATTTGGCTTCACGGAACGCTTGAGATGAGCACCGTCATCATTAGTGGAGCAGCTGGTATTGTGCTTGGACGAGGGCTTTTATTTCCAGGTACGTATTCGCGTATCCAAGCCTTTTTATTATCTGCCAAAAAAGGACTTCTCATACTCTTTGGTGTTATTCCGATTACGATTATGGCAGGCTTTATCGAAGGCTTCGTCACGCGACTTACAGACTTGCCCGATATTGTCCGCTTGCTGATTATTCTCGTCTCGCTCTTTTTCTTGATTGCTTACTTTATTGTCTTGCCGATCTACAAGCGCATCAGAGGTGATTTTAATATCGCAAAAGCCGAAGACGACAAAGTGCCAGCTTGGAGCCAAGAGCCAATCAACTTCAAAGCACTGAATTCAGTCGGCGAGTTGTTTACAAATTCATTTGTCTACTACAGAAGACACATAGGCGGCATCCTTGGATTTTCGATACTCGCAGCGACGATCTACGGTCTTGGCTTGTATTATTTACTGCCCGAAGTATTGCTTCTCGAGCTGCAATTCAATCAATGGGTTTGGGTTGATCCAAGTACCTGGTTTGTTCATTTTCAAAATGTTGCTCAATTTTTTAATTATACAGAAGACGGATTTTGGCCGCTCGCCTTGCTCAATATCGGCGTCTTCAGTCTTGTCGCAACAGCAGCATTGACTTGGCTCTCAAATGAGCGAAAACGCTACTACGGCGAACCGCCAGTAGGATTCGCGTATGCATTTATGCGCTTTCCGCTAGTCGCCATCATTATGGCAGCATTTCATGCGCCATTGTTTGTGTTTCCGCATTGGCTCGGGATCATGTATGTATTGACATTCTTTATGTCGGTCATGCTCTTTATCTGGCTTGTCTTTGCTCGCACAGCCAATCCATTTACAGCATTGTATACTGCTACAGAATTATCATTCAAGCACATCATGAAACTAAGCGGCTTATACATGCTCTTAATGCTGATTATTTTCTTGTTTTCATTTATTTCTGATTCTGCATTTTCGTATATGTTCATGCAGATCATCACAGCCTTTATCGGTATACCAGAGGCAGCGATCAAAGTTGCGAGCATTGTCTTACTTGCTGGGTCGATGATGTTTACGTTGTGCATGAGCTATCCGCTGATGCTTGCAGCCGTTGGCTTATTTGAAGCCACGACACACCAAATCAATACAGCCGAAGAGCTGCGATCACGAGTCGAAAATATCCAAATCCGCAAACGAGTCTATGGCATGGATCGAGAGCGGAGTACTGCCTCATGATGACAGCGACAGACATATCAGCAAATCGTCGGACAAGCGATGGAAAGGGGCGCGTCAGCGCTCCCGAAGCGCAGCGGAGGGATGAGCGATCAGCGAACCCTGCACAGCGCGGTGCTGCTCGACACATCGTGGAGTGCAGCATGGCCCAAAGTCTACAAAATTATTGGGGCAGCCCGCTCCTGCGTCGCGGTCGGGCTATTCGGCAGCTCGCTATTCGCTCGGCTGCTCCGCCTGCGTCGTCGCATCTGCTCCGCACTGCCTACTATCCCTCTGCCAGATTTTGTTTGCGATTTTTCATCGTCGCTTTGCTATTTCTATTTGGATGGAGCATTGTGCAGCCTGTCTCAGCCGAGCAGCCTCAAGTACGGCATTTTGACCAGACGATTTGGGATGCGCACCGTGCTGGATTGGACTACAAGCCCAAAAAGAAAAGAGAAAAAAAGAAGGACCAAGCATCTTCGAGTTCGAGCTCAAGTTCCTCTAATCCACAACGAAATAATGGCCCTAATTTTTTTCAAAATTGGGGCAGCTCATGGTTTGGGAGCGGCACAGGCGTTTCGTTTATGCAATGGTTTTTTGTCCTCTTCGTCATCGGCTTTTTGGTCTTTGTGATTTATAAAGTCTTTAGCGGCAAAGGAATCGTCACCAACAAGAAAGTCAAGCAGATGACAATCAATTATGACTTCGAAGAAATCGAAGACAATCTGCTCGAAACTGATTTTCAGCGCTTTGTCGGACAAGCAGAAACCAATCGCGATTACAAGGCTGCCATTCGCTTGTATTTCTTGGCAATACTGAAGGAGCTTTCGCTCAAAAATATCATCTCCTGGAAGCGAGACAAAACCAATCGAATGTACACGCAAGAAGTGCGCAGCTCGCAATATTCAAAAGAATTTGATGAGCTCACACCGCTCTACGAAGAAGTCTGGTACGCCAACCGCACAGTTGATGCAGATGTTTACAAGCTGCTAGAGCCGAAGTTTCGGTCACTCTTACTCAAACTCAATCCAAAAGCATGAGTAGGCGCGGCGTCATATTCTTGATCCTCGCGATCATCCTTGTCTTCGGGCTGATCTTTTGGGCAGCCTATGCGCTTGGTTCATTGGCTAGTGATACCATCAGCTGGAACGAAGAGTACTCAGAAAAAAGCAAACAGCCTTACGGCTTGTATCTCTGGGGCGAGATAGCGGATACATATTTTGAAGGGCACGAATTCGAAGTCAGCAAAAAAGCTCCAGCCAAAATGCTGCCGCAAGATGAGTCGATCACAGACGCAAACTATATGTTCGTCGGTGAAGGCTTGTATCTCGATACAAGTGATGTCAATCAATTACTCAGCTTCGTCGAGCGAGGAAATAAAGCATTTATAGCTGCCAAGTCAGTTCCATTTGACTTGATGGATTACGTTTACTTCGAAGAGTGTAACTACAATTATTGGGAAGATTATCACGCGGTACGCGATTCGATGGTGACGCTCAAAGTCGGTACTGTAAGTATCGATCTCAAGCACAAAAACACCTTGTCGACTGAAGATTGGCAGTACAACTATTACGAAGGCTACCGTTGGCCATTCTTAGATGAAAAATTCATCTGTCCAGAAGAGTACTTTGATGGCTTTGTTCAGCTCGGTACAGTGACGCCATCTTCGATCAGTGCACAAGTGTATACTTCAGTTGAGAATAATTACTACAACCAAAATGACGGCGATATTGCATTTGGGAAATCATTTACGAATTATGTCAGCATACCGTACGGCGATGGTGAATTCTTTTTTTACACGACTCCGATCACGTTTACAAATTACTTCTTGAAAGATTCAAGCGGGCTTGGCTATTTAGAAAATGTACTCGCTTACATGCACGACGGCGACACGTACTACGATACAGGAAGCCGAGTCAAAGAAGATGTCACACGTCGTATGAATAACTCATACGATCCGAGACTGCTTAATGCAAAAGGCCCACTCACCTTTATCATGCAGCAGCGTTCACTCAAGTGGGCGATATATGGCATTTTAGCTTTAGCCGCCTTGTATTTTATGTTTAAAGCCAAGCGTCGCCAACGATCAATACCGATCATTCCACCTGTCAAAAACACGACGCTTGAATTTAACAAAGCAATGGGCGAGCTGTATTTCCAAACTGGTAATCATCGCAAAATAGCGCTTAAGCTAAAGGGACAAGTTCTTACGTATATAAGAGATCGCTATCGGATTCCGACGCATCAACTTGACGACGATTTTGTCACTCGATTATCGAATGCAGCCAAACTACCAGTTCGAGAAGTCGAACGACTCGTCGAACTTCTCAACGCCACTCGAAATCTCGAGTACGAAGACGAACTCTTGAGCGAGCTTTTCCAACGTACAAACGAATTTTACACGACATCACGATAACCCCTCAGACGATAAAATTATGGACGAGAATCAACTTCACTCTTCCGAAGAGCCAGAACAACTTCAGCAACTCGACTCAGCTCCAAAAGTCGGCTTAGATCGTTGGCGCGGAGACCAATACCTTGATGTCTCACCTGTCGTATCTGTGGCACGAGGCGTCAGACAAGAGCTTGCGAAAGTCATCATCGGGCAAGCAAACGCTATGGATCAAATGCTGATCGCTTTATTGAGCGGTGGGCATGTATTGATTGAAGGAGTGCCAGGTATAGCCAAGACACTAATGTCTCGCCTCATGGCAAAGACGATGAATGTCGATTATTCGCGGATTCAGTTTACGCCTGATTTGATGCCAGCTGATGTCGTCGGTACGTCGGTGTTTAATCAAAAGAATGCTGAATTCACTTATGTCAAAGGACCAGTCTTCGCCAATTTTGTCTTGATCGATGAGATCAACCGTGCACCGGCCAAGACTCAAGCAGCCTTGTTTGAAGTCATGGAAGAACGTCAGGTCACAGTTGATGGCACAACACGTAAGCTTGACTATCCATTTTTTGTGATGGCGACACAAAATCCTGTTGAGCAAGAGGGAACATACAAGCTGCCAGAAGCACAACTTGACCGCTTTGTATTTAAGATCAATCTCAGTTATCCAGATCTCGACGATGAGCGTCGCATTTTGCGCCGTTTTCGCACTGATTTTGAGCAGACTCAAACAAATGATGTTCAAGCCGTACTCAATGCTGCTTCACTGAAATCAAGCGCAGATCTCGTAGAGAAAGTATTCATCAAAGATCAGCTACTCGATTATATCGCCCTAATAGTACACGAGACACGTGTGACAGGTGATTTGTATCTCGGTGCTTCTCCTAGAGCATCGCTTGCGATGATGAAAACGGCAAAAGCAGCAGCAGCTCTTGCAGGAAGAGATTTCGTTGTTCCTGATGATATACAATATGTAGCGTATCCAGTTTTAAATCACAGAATCATCTTAGCTCCAGAGCGTGAGATGGAAGGATTGACTCCAGAAAATGTCATCGAAGATATTGTCAAGCGTATCGACGTACCGAGATAAGCAATGTTGAAGTTCTTCCGCCCATTGTATTTGACGGGTCGCTTTTTTATTGTAGCAGCGATCTTAGTTATTGTCCTTGCATTCAGTTTTGCATGGCCGATCCTGCTGCCTGTCGCTTTTGGTGGAATAGGTTTATTGATAGCAGCGACAATTGCAGATGCACTTTTATTGTTTGTCAGAAAAGAACCAGTCAAAGCTGAGCGCGAGCTGCCTCGCACAATGGGATTAAATGATGAAAACTCAATTAAACTTAATCTCCAAAACAATACAAATCTTCGATATTCAATTTCTATCATTGATGAGCTGCCAATCCAATTTCAGAAACGTGATTTTTTAATAGAAACATCCTTAAAAGCAAAGGAGAAAAAATCAATGTCCTATATGCTCCAGCCGCTCAAGCGTGGAGAATATATTTTCCATGATTTAAATGTTTTTATTCGTTCAGTCATTGGGCTTGCTGAGCGACGGCTTCAATTTGATCGTGATCAAACTATTGCAGTTTATCCGTCAGTCTTACAAATGAAACAATACGAACTCATTGCATTTACGCGGATTAGTACGATGCATGGAGTGAAGAGACTTCGACGTATTGGTCATAGTTATGAATTTGAGCAAATTAAAAATTATGTCAAAGGCGATGATTATCGTAGCATCAATTGGAAGGCAACAGGTCGTCGAGGCAACTTAATGGTCAATCAATTTCAAGACGAGCGATCACAACAAGTCTACTGTATTATTGATAAGAGTCGGACGATGCACATGCCATTTGATGGCTTGACCTTGCTTGATTATGCAATTAATTCTGCTCTTGTCATGAGCAATATCATTATTAAAAAACATGACAAAGCTGGTCTCTTGACATTTAGTGATACGATCGGGAGTGTCGTCAAAGCAGATAGTTCTGCTCGACAATTGCATAATATACTCGAAGCACTCTACCGTGAGCAACCAAGAGAAAAAGAATCTGATTTCGAATTATTGTATCGCTCCGCTCGTCGCCTTATTCAAGGAAGAAGCTTACTGATTTTATTTACAAATTTTGAAAGCATTAATGCAGCCGAGCGCGTACTTCCTTTGCTTCGTAAAATAAATCGCTTGCATTTACTCGTAGTTGTCTTTTTTGATAATGACGAATTACGCGATTTTGCTGATAGCGAACCAGATGATATGCGTGGTATTTATTATCGCACAGTTTCAAGAAGCTCACTTCTTGAGAAGCAGCAAATCGTCAATAAATTGCAGCAGTTTGGGATTCAGGCAGTCTTGACCAAACCAAAAGACCTTTCGATTAACACATTGAATAAATACCTCGAACTCAAATCTCGAGGTTTGATTTAATCCCCATTTATTATGATTGAATTTAATTTTTCTAGAGAAGAACTCGATAATAACATCGATAGACAGTCGCGCACTTGGAGCATTGGAGATATATTTTCGGCAGGCTTCGAGCTTTGGAAAGAAAACTGGCTTTTGCTAGCAGTATCGTCACTTATTTATTTTGCAATAAGTACGGTACTTGGTTTGATTCCTTATGCTGGTAATTTCGTTTTTTCATTATTTATAGGGCCGGTTTTACTAGGTGGTATGCTCACACAAGCCTACGAGCAGGATACCAAAAAACAAATTAACATAGAGAATCTCTTTAGTCAATTTAAAAAAGTTGGTTCATTTGCGCTAGCTACTTTGATAACTTCTTTTATTACTTTGCTATTAATTGCTCCAGCGTTGTATGCGCTTTGGGTTGAGTCGCCAGAAATTGTCTATTTATATATTGATATTTTGAGTGGTGCACAGCCTACGCCGCAGCAAATGCAAAATATCACACCGCCAGGCCCGATGACTGCAATTGCTGCTTTGTTAGGATATATTTTCATCATTTTAATAATGACTTTATTTTGGCTTGTGCAGTCATTTATTACATTTTATGATATGAATCCGATCGAGGCCCTCCAATATAGTTTTCGAGCGATGAAGTCAAAAGTATTTAGTGGCATTCTGCTTGTATTTATTTCTGCCATCGCAGCCATGCTCGGTATTCTTGCCTGTTGTATTGGTATTGTTGCGACATTCCCGATTATGGTCACTGTGCAGTATGCATTATTCAAGCACATCACGCAGTTTCATATTTCTGAAGAGGATGAAGATGGTCATATTGACAAGCATTTAGTTTCTTAATCGCACTCGTTTATTATGGGCCATCAGCAGTCACATTTTTGTATTTATTGTTTAATAGAAAAATGTGGCTGCTGTCGCTATGCTCCGTGGCTCGCTGCTCGCTCGGCCTCAGCAAAGCTGAGTCTGGCTGCGCCACCACTTCGCAGCGCTTGTCCGGGCAGCCCCTCACTATATTTTATATTTCTCATGGTCATGATATTTATGGTTGGATAACTGTCTGATATTCCGCACTTTTGTAGAAACCTCAAGCCCATGTCTACGACCATACATTCTCATGAATACGAACTCATCAGTGAAGGTGGTTTTGACTATATCGAGACGCAGCCTAATAGTGACAAACCTGTTGTGCTGTTGCTGCATGGCTTGTTTGGAGCATTAAGCAATTTTGAAGGAATCATCAGCACTTTTGGCCCGCAGTATAATGTGGTCGTGCCGATACTCCCGATCATGACGATGCCGCTCCGTGAAGTGAGCATCATGAATCTGGTCAAACACATTGACGAATTTGTCGAGCACAAAGGATTTGATAAAGTCAATGCGCTCGGTAATTCTCTCGGCGGCCACATAGCATTGTTGTTTGTGCTAGGCTCGATGGATAAGGTCAATTCATTGACATTGACGGGCAGCAGTGGTTTATTCGAAAATGCGATGGGTGATTCATTCCCGAGCCGCAATAATTATGAATTCATCAAGAAAAAGACTGAGTTTACATTTTATGATCCGAAGGTCGCTACCAAAGAGCTCGTAGATGAAGTTTTTAATACTGTCAATGATCGTGATCGGGGATTACGCATTGTCATGACAGCCAAGTCTGCGATCCGCCATAATCTGACAGATCGTCTACACGAGATTACTGTGCCGACTCTGCTTGTTTGGGGCAAGCAAGACAACATCACGCCGTATTTCGTGGGCGAAAAATTTGAAGAATTGATGCCAAATGCAGAGCTCATCGGCATCGACAAGTGTGGTCATGCACCAATGATGGAGCTGCCTGAGCAGTTTAATGACGCCCTTGGGTCATTTTTGAGTCGTGTCACGGCTGCTTAAATACTTGTGGCACTCTGATTGCAGATTATGAGATATCGGCTTTGACTCGTAATCTTGCTCAAGATGCTCAATAGACAACTCATATCGCACATCGTACCGACTTTGCGCTCATCAGAATCAGGTGAGACAGCATTGGGCTGGATGCGTGATCTTGGCATCAGGCATTTGCCTATTGTCAATGATCGTCAGCTGCTTGGTATCGTGAGTGAAGATGATATTCTCAACTTTTCTAATACGCTTGACGCGATTGGAGCAAATTCACTTGAATTACCAACGATTGCAGTCTATGGCTCGCAGCATTTGTATGAAGCTATTCGCCTCAGCCTCGAATACAAGTTGAGCATCGTCCCTGTCATCGATAAGGAAAATACATATTTAGGCTCGATCACGATTGAAGATTTGTACAAGCATCTTGCCGATGCTGCCTCACTTATTGATCCAGGAGCAGTTGTGATATTAGAAATGGCACATCGTGATTATTCGCTTGCTGAGATCGCGCGTATAGCTGAGTCAGAAGGTGTGACGATCATGAGTGTATTAACGACGACGCACCCAAATTCAAGTAAGCTTGATGTAACAATCAAACTCAATACAAGCGATATTGCTCGCATGGTCGCGACCTTTGAGCGATTTGAATATGTAATTAAGGATACATTCTTTGAGAGTGATTACCTTGAGGGGATGCAAGACCGCTATGAGTCCTTGCTTCATTATCTCAATATCTGATTCTCATGTCACCTACATTGCTGCATTTTCGTATTGCCCTTGCAGCATGTATTCTATTCTGCTGCCTAGGTTCTGCCTTCGCACAAGTTAGTTATGTAACGATTGATTCGATCCTTGTCGAAGGAAATAAACGGACGCATACAGACATTGTATTGCGAGATCTTGATTTTCAAGTCGGTGACACAATCGATGTAAGTACACTTATGCCGCGACTCACCGAGAATGAGTTTCGGCTGTTGAATACAGATTTATTTAATTCAGCCCAGTTTAATATCAAGCGCTGGGAAGACGATCACATCACGCTCAAGCTGGTAGTCAAGGAATCTTGGTATATCTATCCAGTTCCAATTTTTGAGCTTGCAGATCGTAATTTTAATATCTGGTGGGATGAGATGAATCGCGATATCAAGCGGATCAATCTCGGGCTTGCGTTTTATCACAATAACCTAACTGGACGAGCAGATAAGCTAAAAACCGTTTTTCAATTTGGATACACACAAAAATTCGAACTTGATTATCGGCTGCCATATTTTAATAATAACAAGACGCTTGGACTAAGAGGAAACATCTATTTCTCTCGCAATAAAGAAGTCGGTTACACAACTCAAGAAAATATCCTCGAATTTTATCGAGGTGATGATTTTCTGCTCAGAAATTTCCGACTGCGTTTAGGAATTAGTTATAGACCAGAACTCAACTCATTCCATGATGCTTTAATTCAATTTAATCGAATCCTCATTGATGACGAAGTTCATCAGCTCAATGAACAATTTTTAACAGCTGGCGATCAAATACAACAATATCTGAGTTTACGATACCGCTTTGCCTATGATAAACGAAATTTTGCACCATATCCAACAAAAGGATTTTTAGTCAATGCGATTCTCGAAAAGAAAGGACTTGGCTTGATTGACGAAACAAATTTATTCTACGCAACATTTGGGCTCAAACACTATACACAACTCCATAAAAAATTAAGTCTTGAAAATTCAGTTCGAGCGCGAGCAGAATTGACCTTTTCAAATCCAGGATATTATCATAATACTGCGCTCGGTTATTTTGATGATTATATCCGAGCCTATGAATACAGCGTTATCGATGGGCAGCAATTTTTGTATTCCAAAAATTCGCTTCGATTTCAAGTATTTAATGATAATATCCCACTGCGGAAATTTACATTCGGAATTTTGCAGCCCGAAATACAGACCAAGATATTTTTGACATTTAATTCTGATTTCGGAATAGTCGAAGATAAGTACTTTGAAGTCAATAATCAACTTGCGAATACGTGGCTCGTTGGATATGGAGTGGGACTCGATATAGTCGTCTTGTACAATGCCGTAGCCAGTGTCGAATACAGCATGAACCGACATGGAGATAGAGGTGTATTTTTGCATTTCAAACTCGGAGTCGATCGCTTCGGCACGAGTCAATAAATGCTACCTATGCGCGTCGCCATCTTTACACGAGTCATCAAACAAGCAGACATCGGCTGCTTCGAGCTTGTGATGGCAACACTCAAGGAGCATAAACTCGATGTTACAGTGTATGCGCCATGCAAGGAGCAGCTTCAAGAACTGATTCCGACACTCGGTGAGGTCGATACATTTCAAAATCGACAGGAGCTGCTTGATCAAAACGTGCGCTATCTCGTGACACTCGGAGGTGATGGTACGATCTTGCAAGCCGTGACGCTCGTTCATAATACCGAGATTCCAATAGCAGGAATTAATCTTGGTCGCCTTGGATTTCTAGCCGGAATAGAATACAGTCAAATCAAAACAGCGATCGAGATGCTTGTCAAAGGCAGCTATTATATCGATAAGCGCTCCTTGCTGCATGTCGAGAGCGAAGGCACATTATTTACAGACGCGCCTTACGCACTCAATGATGTCACACTCCACAAGCGCGACACATCAAGCATGGTCACAATCCACGCACACATCAATGGCGAATACCTCAACAGCTATTGGGCAGACGGTATCATCATCGCGACACCGACAGGCTCGACAGGATACTCGCTCAGCTGCGGAGGACCGATCGTCTTTCCTGGCAGCGGCAATTTTGTGATAACGCCAGTCGCACCGCACAATCTCAATGTCCGCCCGATTGTTATTTCAGATTCGAGCGTCATCTCACTTCAGATCGAAGGTCGAGCCAGCAATTATCTCTGCACGCTCGACTCTCGCAATGAGACCATCACAACCGAGCATCGCATCGCGATCCGACAGGCCGATTTTCGAGTGTCCTTGATTCGATTGCAGCCGCGCACCTTTATGTCGACCATCCGCACCAAGCTCTCTTGGGGTACAGATAGCCGAAATTCCTAATGCTCAAGCGGATCCTTATTTTTCCGCTCGTCGTGCTTGTGCGAGGCTATCAGCTTATCATCTCACCTTGGCTGCCGCCGAGCTGCCGCTACACACCTACTTGCAGCCAATATACGCTCGAAGCCCTTCGCAAGCATGGACTCTTCCGCGGCTCTTGGCTCTCGATCAAACGCATCTTGAGCTGTCATCCATGGGGCGGACATGGACATGATCCAGTTCCGTAATCATTATTTTTATTGTGGGCCATCCGCAGCTTGCAGCTGCGGTCGCTATGCTACGTGGCTCGCTGTTCGCTCGGCCGCCTTCATGTTATTTCGGCGTCTGCTGTGCACCACTTCGCAGCGCTTGTC
>JAHDHF010000223.1 GCA_020631455.1 Saprospiraceae bacterium | reverse complement strand
CAGCCCGACGCACAAAAAAGGCTCGCACAGATGTGCGAGCCTTTTTTGTGGGGCAGCCCCAACTATTTCTTTTTCTTCTAGAAGAAGAATGTCGCTCCTAGACTCGGAAGGATCGGGAGCTGATTGACTCGTGAATAGCTGACGCGATCGAAGTAGAAGATGTTTTCGCGGTTGTAGGCATTGGTGACGCTACCGACGAGCTCTAAGCGGCTGTGCTTGCCAAACTCAAATGATTTTTTGAGCGAGAGATCAAGTCTATGATAATATGGTAGGCGACCTGCGTTGCGATTTTCGTCGAAGATGATGCCGACATTGCCATTGCCGCCGACGACGTTGCTGCCGATGCCATTGTCGATGGAGACATCTTCGTAGAAGCCTTGTGTGAGCGTAAACGGAAATCCAGAACCAAGATTCCAGCGTAGGCCAGCTTCCCAATCTTTGGCTTTACCAAATTGGTAGCTCGCTACGACATTTGCATTGTGGCGACGATCAAAGAGCGTCGGATACGTCTGTTCGCCATCAAAACGGTCAACATAGCCAAGCGAATATGCCAACCAAAGTGACAAACTCTTGCGACGATATTGTACAAGGAAATCAATTCCGTAGGCTTTGCCTTCTTCGGAGCTGAAGTTTGGATCTGATGGTTCAGTCTTATTTCTGTTGAGATTAATGAGCTGGCCGTAACCCTTGTAATATGGTTCGATATTAAGTGAAAGGCCTTTCATTAAATCTATCTCGACGCCTGCTACTGCATGTACTGCTTTTTGCAAGCGGCTTTCTGTACGGACGCCGTCTTCGTTGAGATTTTGGATTTGCTCTGGCGCAGATAAGAATCCAACAAAAAGATTGACAACATCGCGCTCGTTGACTGTTGAGATTAAGTTTTGAGAATACAAACCACCCGCAGCTTTGAAGCGGAGTTTTTTGGTTGCATTGTACTTGAGGCCAAGACGAGGCTCAAAACTAAATTCACTCAAAGACGCATAATACTGCAAGCGCATACTTGGCTCAATGATGAGTCTGTCTTTGATATTTGTTTTAAAATTAAAGAATCCTGCAAGCTCAGTTGTATTTTCAGTCAGGTTGATCGTATTGCCGACGAAGTTTGTAAACTCTAGCTCAGTCGAGAAACCATTGACTTCAAAGCCGTACTTCAGCTCAGAGTTTTTGAGATAATAATTGAAATCAAAACCAGCATTGAAACCGCTGATGCCGCTTGAGCGTGGCGGCGCGTCGTCACCTTCGATGATGCTGATATCATAGTCTGTATATGAGAACTGTCCGCCAACGATGATCTTTGAGCGGCCTGGAACGAGCTTAAAATTTGCACCACCACCAAAGGCGTCCCAACCCAAATCTGCAATCTCACTAAACTCAACACGGTCGCGGTGATTAAATCCGAAGAGATTAAACTTGCTTCCTGTGCCGCCGCTAAACGAAACCTTGCCATAGATATCCGTAAATGAATACGGCAAACCATTATTGCCAGCGTCAGATGCGTAGTCATACAATGCTGGACTTGTACGATCGATATATGAATGCTTGGCAGTCAAGATAAATGACGAGCTACCGCCGCCATCATCTTTGAGTTTTGAGATTGGTCCTTCGAGCAAGACTTTACCCAAGAATGGATTGGCGCTGACAAGTCCGCCGTAGCGTTTTTTATTTCCGTCGCGGCTTGTGATATCGACGACAGCCGAGATGCGGCCGCCATTCTCGGCATTAAATCCACCTGTCAAGACATCGACTTGACGAACTGCTTCTGTCTCAAAAACTGAGAAAAACCCGATTGAGTGAAATGGATTGTAAATCGTCATTCCATCGATCATGATTTTATTTTGTACTGGCGAACCTCCGCGTATGTAGATCTGGCCGCCTTGATCTCCTGTACTGACGACTCCAGGCAGCACTTGCAAATACGTTGCAATATCTGCCTCACCACCTACGGCTGGTATCGCTTTGATCTCCTTTGGCGTGACGCTGATCTGCGAGATTTTGACATCGCTACGAGCTTCTTCGGCTTCTGCACTGACCACGATCTCGCCGAGCGTAACTTGGCTCTCGCCTGTGTAGAGACTTTGATTGACAAGGCCGCCAGCTGGTATCGTGATCTCTGCTCCGACACTATCGTAGCCGATATACGTAACTGCAACTGTGTACTCGCCAGCCTCAACGCCTGAGATATTATAAAAGCCTTCGAGATCGGTCGTCGTACCATAATTGGTCCCAACGAGATACACCGTCGCAAACATGATCGGCTCACCGTTGTCTTTGTCATAGACGAATCCGCGGATATCACCTGTCTGAGCCATCACCATGACGGCGCAGATCATAAAACTAGCCGTCAAAACGACTCTGCGTAACAAACCTTGCATAGAAAATCTGATTAAGCTTCAAAAAAACGGATATTTTGACGGATGCCCAAAGAATAGTGCAATTGATTGCATCATGTCTGTGTTAAGGCTACT
>JAHDHF010000064.1 GCA_020631455.1 Saprospiraceae bacterium | reverse complement strand
AGAAAAAGAACAGACTATCATGAAACGTCATATTCTCATCCTCGTATTTGCAGTAGTTGGATTCAGCACGCTGCACGCTCAACAAGAGCCTTTGTATACACAAACATTCTCAAATCAGCCATTGCTTAACCCAGCAGCTGCAGGTTCGAGTTCTGATCATCGCATTACATTTAATTATCGCTGGCAATGGATGGCATTCCCAGGTGCTCCACAGACGTATGTCTTTAGCTATGATGGCGGCAAAAAACGTCTTGGCTGGGGTGCTTACGCCTTTGCCGATGTGACTGGCCCTACTTCTAGACTCGGTGCACAACTAGCATACAGCTATCATATTCCTGTTGGCAAAACAAAGATTGGAGTCGGTCTATCAGGTCGCTATATCAACTTTAGAGTTGATACAGATGCAATCGAATTTGTAGATCAAGCCAATGAACCACTAGTAGGGGCAAAAGATTCAGGCCATGCTTTTGATGCCAATGCAGGAATTAAATGGTACAGCGATAAATTCTACATCGGAATTTCTGCAACTAATTTGATTGAATCAGAAGTCAACTTCGGAGATGCAAATGATTTTGCCACCAATATGTCAAGACATTACTTCGCAATGGCAGGCTACAAGCTTAAACTCAAGAAAGTCAGCCTCGAGCCTCACTTGATGGTTCGCTACGTTGATCCAGTTCCAGTTCAGTTTGAAGGCGGATTCCGTGCTCACTTCGAAAACGAACAACTCACTATCGGAGCAGCCTATCGTGATCCAGGCTTCATCTCGATTATGGCTCGTGTTGTATTCGAGAATAAATTCCCAATTCAATTCTCATTTGATTTCTCGATCAATGAATTCCAGAATTACAGCGTTGGTGCAAGCGAATTTAGCGTAGGAGCCTATCTGCCGCGCAATGAAGTAGAAGATACTTATATCAAAGCTGACCCAAATCCGGGTTATTAAAAATGCTGAAACAAGCTGATAAATTCTAAACAAATTGATGTACCTTTGCGCGTCGAATTACAGTAAACGATAAAGATACTCCAGATCATGGCAGACTTGATGAAATATGTAGAAGAGCAGGTCTCAGTAGGCAACGAGCTTCCTGACTTCAAACCAGGCGATAATGTCGTCGTAAGCTATCGTATCATCGATGGTGACAAAGAGCGAATCCAAGATTTCCGCGGTGATGTTCTTCAAATTAGCGGATCTGGCATCTCGCGCACATTTACAGTCCGTAAGATCAGCAACGGTGTTGGTGTTGAGCGCATCTTCCCGATGAACTCACCATACATTTCTGATCTTCAGATTCTTCGCCGAGGTAAAGTTCGCCGCGCACGTTTGTATTACCTCCGTGAGCGCGTCGGTAAAAAAGCTCGTATCAAAGAAAAGCGAACACTTCGCTAGTTAATTTTTGACTCTACAGAAAAGCCTTCAATTCTAATATTGAAGGCTTTTTTTATCCACGTATTTTTTAATTTATAAAATTTGGGGCTGCCCGCTCACAGAGTTCGCGGTCGGGCTATTCGGCAGCTCGCTGTTCGCTCGGCTGCTCACGCTTCGCGTTCGCATCTGCAAAGCACTGCCTACTATCCCTCAGCCAAAAAGGAGAAACTGATACTCTTTTCTTTTAATTATTTAATCGATAAAGCTGCCGAGGCCCGCATCTATAAGATGAGGTCTGTACTGTAAACGTCATCGGATCATTTTTTCGGATTCGAATATCATTGGTTCGTCCTATCGAGCTAAATACCGATTGATAATCTATAATCTGATGAACAAAATATTCAGCAGTATATAAGAGTCTCCAGCCGTCATCTACATACGTGTAAAGCCGATGAGAGACAATATCAGTTTGAGGAATGATGATAACGATCGAAAGCTCATGGCCGCCACTTAAATTCAAATCACCTTCATCAAGTAAGACTTCAATGCCGCCAGTCGCCTTCAAAATTGGTAAATCCGGTAAGACTGAATTCTTAGACTTTAAAACAGAATAAAACCGAGTAGATTGATAATCTCTTTTTTGTAAAACAGATTTTGGATACAATTTTCCAGTAGTTGATTGCAAAACTTCGTAGAGAATATCATCTTGACCATCACCAGTAAAATCTGCTTGAACCTGCTCTCCTTGAGAAATTAAGTTTTCATGCGTCTTACGGAGTGAATCAGTCGTATGGTCGCCTTCCACGATAATTTTAAATGATTCTCCTGCACGACGCAAGCGTATGTAGGCTTCAAATGATCTGTTCTTTACAGTAGATGATTTGATATTATCTGATTTGGTAAAAAAGCAATCAATAATCTGATCGCGATTTATAATTCGAAATGAATTCGGTTGA
Source organism: Saprospiraceae bacterium (assembly GCA_020631455.1). Taxonomy (GTDB): domain Bacteria; phylum Bacteroidota; class Bacteroidia; order Chitinophagales; family Saprospiraceae; genus JAHDHF01. Next base: position 13,295 of record JAHDHF010000064.1, on the reverse strand, counting down.
ATAGTCTGCTTGAAATGCGGCACTTTAGTCAAGGCATTTTTTTTACTTTTTACGCATGACTCACCTGATTTATATGTATCGTAATACAGAACTTGATCATCAGCATACAATTGATCAAGAGTAAAGTAATCTTTAGTGTTGAGAGCTGTATTCCATGATTCTATAAAAGCAGCTGCTTCTTGTTCTATTTCTGATGCAGATGGTTCTTGGCTACATGAAGAAAAAATACATAAAGTACAAATAAGAAATAGGACTTTGTCAAATAGTGGCTTCATTAATTTTAGTATTAAAATATAAAAGTAACAATATCTCTTGGACAAGCGCTGCGGAGTGGTGGCGCAGACAGACGCGAAACGCAGTAAAGCGGCCGAGCGAATAGCGAGCCACGAAGCATAGCGACCGTGAGCCGAAGGCGAACGGATGGCCCCAAAAAATAATTTTTAAAACTCAATATCAAATGACGACTTTTGCAGCATGACACAAGAACAATTAAAACGCCTGCACACCAGACTGGCTTCTCTAAGGAGGTATCTTTGACGTCGATGGCAGACAACGACAGGTAGAAGATAAAGAAATGACGGCTTCGAGTCCAGATTTTTGGAATGATCCCGAAGCCGCTCAAAAAATTCTGAAAGGAATTAAAACGAATAAATATTGGATCGAACAGTATCAAGCGACTGAAGAAGTACTTGGTGATCTCGATGTGCTCGACGAGTTCTTTAAAGAAGGTGATGTCAGCGAAGAAGAAGTGGAAGCAGCTTATGCTAAGGCACTTGACTCTGTAGACGATCTTGAATTTCGCTCAACGCTTAATCAAGAAGAGGATGAGCTTAATGCGACATTGCAAATCAATGCTGGAGCTGGAGGTACAGAAGCCAATGATTGGGCAGATATGCTTTTGCGGATGTATTTGATGTGGGCTGAAAAAAATGACTACAAAGTCAAAGAACTGAATCGCGTCGATGGCGATCAAGCAGGAATTAAAAGTGTTGAGATCGAGATCGCTGGCAGCTTTGCTTTTGGCTGGCTCAAAAGCGAAAACGGTGTTCATCGCCTGGTGCGGATAAGCCCTTTTAATGCGCAAGGAAAGCGGATGACGTCCTTCGCGAGTGTGTTTGTGCATCCGATGATCGATGACACAATTGAAATTGATATCAATCCAGCTGACTTGGAGTGGGATACATTTAGAGCGAGTGGGGCAGGTGGTCAGCACGTCAATAAAACAGAAAGCGCTGTTCGTGTACGGCATTTGCCATCAGGCCTTGTCGCTGAGTGTCAGCAAGAACGCAGCCAACACATGAATCGCGAAAAAGCGCTCAAGCTACTGCAATCGCGCCTCTACGAAGTCGAGATTCAAAAACGGAATGCTGCGAAGAACGAAATCGAAGCTGGTAAAATGGCAAACGAGTGGGGCAGCCAAATACGTTCGTATGTACTCGACGATCGAAGAGTCAAAGATCATCGCACAGGTCACCAAACAGGTAATACTGATGCAGTACTCAACGGCGATCTAAACCCATTTTTGAAAGCTTTTTTGATGTGGCGCAAAGAAGAAAACTAGCGTACTTTTGAATTGCAAATCAGTCATTATGAAATACATTTTGTCAAGCATTCTCTGTCTTACACTATTTGCATCGTGTGCAACAAAGACAACTGATCTATCGACGACGAGTGGAACATTCTACGGAGAAGAATTTAAACCGAGTAAAGTCCATTCGTATGATCAAATGCTCTCGAAGGTCAAGAACAAAGGTGGATTTGAAGGTCAAGTCAAAGCAAATGCTGATGCTGTTTGTCAGGTCAAAGGCTGCTGGATGTCTGTAAGCGAAAAGCCTGAGTTGGAAGAGATGTTTGTTAAGTTTAAGGATTATGGCTTCTTCATGCCGCTTGATTTGTCTGGACCAGTCGTGATGAATGGACAAGCATACTACGACACAACAAGCGTTGATGAGCTTCGCCATTATGCTGAAGATGCAGGCAAATCTGCTGAGGAAATTTCCAAAATCACAAAGCCAGAAGTTGAGCTCAAGTTTATGGCGAGCGGTGTCTTGGTTCCCGAATAAGATTTCTCAAAAAAAAGACTCATAGCAGCTTGCAAAAAAGAACTTCGCTTCTATCTTTGCAGCCGCTTATGATCCGGTAGCTCAGTCGGTAGAGCATTTGACTTTTAATCAAAGGGTCGTGGGTTCGAGCCCCACCCGGATCACAGCTTCAGCCCTCGAAGAAATCTTCGAGGGCTTTCTTTTTTTGTCTATCATCAAAGTGACAAAAGCAAGCAGCAAGGCTAGCCGAATGAGATATTCGTAGGATATTGGGCTCAAAGAACTATTATGTCGACTCAATATCTCGAAACCACAAAAGACGTCTACAAGCAAGCAGCCGAAACACCGGATGTTGGACTCTGTTGCACGACGACGCCAGTTTGGCAACTTCCAGAACTATCCATTCCGACTCGAATGCTCGAGATGAATTATGGCTGCGGCAGCACTGTGCATCCGCGCGATCTCGTCAACAATCCGACGATCTTGTATGTCGGCGTTGGTGGCGGAATGGAGTTGCTTCAGTTTGCCTATTTCAGCAGACAACAAGGCGGCGTGATCGGACTCGATGTCGTGCCTGAGATGATCGAAGCCAGCCGCGAAAACTTCAAGCAAGCCGAAGTTGAAAATGCTTGGTTTGACAGTTCGTTTGTGGATTTGCGTCATGGCGATGCGCTCAATCTTCCGATCAAAGACGAATCAATCGACGTAGCAGCTCAAAATTGCTTGTTTAATATCTTCAAGATTGATGATCTCAAACAAGCACTCAAAGAGATGTATCGTGTCCTCAAGCCGCATGGTCGCCTTGTGCTCTCTGATCCGATCTGCCAGCAAGGAATCCCTGAGCATCTCCAAGCAGATGACCGTCTCCGCGCATTGTGTCTCTCGGGTTCGCTGCCGCTGCAACAATACATTGACATGATCACCGAAGTTGGTTTTGGCACAGTCGAGATCCGCGCCAAGCGACCGTACCGCATCCTCGCATCGCCTGAGTATGATACACAAGAGCAGCTCTACATCGAGAGCGTAGAAGTTTGTGCCATCAAAGACCCGATGCCAGCCGATGGCCCATGCGTCTTTACTGGCAAGACGGCGATCTACTTCGGGCAGGAAGAATCATTTGATGACAACAAGGGGCACGTCATGACGCCAAATACGCCGCTACCAGTCTGCGACAAAACAGCTGGAGCACTCGCTTCTCTCGGTCGAGCAGATATCTTTATTTCTGAGTCGACTTACTTCTATGATGGGGGCGGTTGCTGTTGAAAGTATTATTAAAATAATGGGCCATCCTTTTTTCTATTTTTAGAATAAAAATAATAATAAGCCCCTTCCATTTTTAAGGGAAGGGGTTGATGGGATTGGGGATAGGTTTGAAAAAATAGAAAAAAGGTCGCTATGCTTCGTGGCTCGCTATTCGCTCGGCCGCCTTCATTCTTTTTCGGCGTCTGCTCCTTTCAGTCGCACCACTTCGCAGCGCTTGTCCGCATGCAGCAAAAAATATCCTCCCTAAATAAAATTGTATTCTGATTTTCCAATACAGCAAACAATAAAATAGAGTACATTACGAGTGATGAGTTCGACCTCCTTTTATTCTTCACTACCGCAACTGACTTCAACGATCAATAAGCTTGTTGTTCAACCATCCTTATTTTCAGAAGTGCCAAAAGATTGGATCATAATCATTACTGATATAAAAGGGTCGACGGCGGCTGTCCAAAAAGGATTTTCGCAGAATGTCAATTTAATAGCAACAGGTAGCATAATCGCCGTACTCAATATTGCTAAAAAAAGCAATATCGATATTCCCTTCTTTTTTGGTGGAGATGGAGCGACGATGATTATTCCCCCAGAGTTGAGAGATGAGACAGATCGCGCACTAACAATTTATCGCAATCGAGTTAAAAAAGAATACGACCTCAATCTTCGTGTAGGACAAGTCAGTGTTTCCAAAATTTATGAAGCCAATAAGCTGCTTCACATTGCAAAAGTCAAACGCAATTCTGTTTTTTCTATTCCAATTGTACTCGGAGATGGGTTGAAATATGCAGAGGAACTCATCAAAGCAGCCGATCACGAGACATGGCTTGAATCTGAAGAAGAAGAACTCGACCTCGATGGCATGGAGTGTCGATGGAATCAAATCGCACCACCAAATGAGTCTGATTTAATTATTTGCCTTCTTGTCGAAGCCCAATCTGAAATAAATCAGCCCCAAGTTTTCAAACAAGTACTTGATCAGATTGATTTTATCTATGGAGATTTAGACAATTGGCATCCTATATCAAAGAAGCGACTCAAACTCGACACGCGCTATGTCAAAATGCGCAACGAACTACGAGTCAAGCTGCCAGGATATTCGCAAGCAAAACTATTTAAAACCTGGTTTGAGACTGTACTTGGTAAGTATCTCTATTTTACAGCGATGAGTGATGGCAAACAATACTTAGAAGACGTCATTCAACTTTCAGATATATTCTTAATTGATGGTCGCATAAATATGGTTTTCTCCTCGACTCAAAAACAGCTTGCATTATTAGTTGATTATTTAGAATATCTCGAAAACGAAGGGCTACTTCGATTTGGGTATCATAGCTGCTCACATAGTATTATGTCTTGTTATGTCCAAAATCGAAAGTCTAAGCATATACACTTTGTAGATGGAATAGGCGGCGGATATACACAAGCCGCGCGAATGATTAAGTCAAAACTATATTAAAGCTACTTCGCAGCTTTTAGCCGCATGCGCTGCCTTCTATCCCTCAGCCGTTCTTATTTTGCAAAACCCTTTCGCTAACCGAAGTTTTTTAACTTCGGATTGATATTGCTTTCTTTCATTTATCAACTCATCATATTCGTCTGAAGCTACAAGCTTCAGACAGCGGATGGTTTACTTAGCTCTACTTTAAGTCAAATAACAAACAAGCAAAAAAATCCACTTCGCGGCTTTTAGTCGCTCGTGCTACCTCCTATTCCTCAGCCGTTCTCTCTAATATTCACTACCTTCGATTAATCATTATTTTGAATTACTATTTATGAAATTTTATTTGACTTTTTTTATTTTAACTATTGCACAATACATTTACTGTCAAAATGAAATCTCTTTTATGACAACTGATACATTACTCACAAGAAGATATCATGATCATTCTGATTTATCTTTATTGATCAATTCGCAAAATAAAGACATTATTGAGGTTCATATAACTGGAAAAACAGTTTTCAATATTTTACCACTTCTATCCAGATTCGAAAAATTAGAATTTATTTTCATGAATTTCGAAAGCGGTGAGATTGATCTTAAGCTCACATGTGATGATTGCTTTTCGAATCTCCTGGCGATAGTGGTCCAGAATTGCAGCATATATGATGTTGATACTAAGTTTACAAATCTACCTTTTTTGGAAAACTTGAATCTTTATGAGTGCAAATATTCTAATCGAAAAGTAAAAAAACGATTAAAACAAATAGCTCATAATTCAACATCAAACACTCTTGAGGTTTCAATTCAAAAAAAATACTTTTCAAAAGTTAAAAACAAATGGATTAAGTAATGATATAAAAAAACTACATGGAGATTTTTCTACTGTCTACAGTATTTAACTTCTGACGACTATATCATCAAGTTTTGATCGAAAAACAATATACATCATTTATAGAAGATTGGCATCGCATGATTGAGATGCTTCATTGCATTCAGCATGACAAAAGAAAACGAATGTTTTCTTTTGTCAAAAAAGCTTAGTTGATTTGTTCTGATCAAGAAATAGTAATAAGCGGACAAGCGCTGCGAAGTGGTGCGAATGAAGTGAGCAGATGCAAGCGTAGCGCAGCAGCCGAGCGAACAGCGAGCCACGAAGCATAGCGACCCGAGCAGCATGCTGCTCGGGATGGCCCATTCTAATTATCTAATTCTTAATTGCCGTCTTTCTTTTTCTTTTTACGGCCAAATGGGTTAAGGTCTTTGAATTTGTCTTTGACATCGTCGCCGATCTTATCCTTGACGTCGTCTACTTTGTCTTTGACATCATCACCGACTTGATTTTTAATATCATCGACTTTATCATTGACCACATCGCCGACTTGATCTTTGACATCTTCGACTTTATCATTGACGATGTCCGTAGCTTGGTCTTTAATGTCTTCGACTTTGTCTGTGACGACTTCAGTTGCTTGATCTTTGACGTCCTCGACTTTGTCAGTCACGACATCTTCGACTTTATCTTTAATTGCGTCTGTGACCGCGTCTTTCATATTGCCTTCACTTGTACCTACGAATTTGATATTGACTTTTGGCTTTTTCGCGGTACCAGTTATGAATGCATCAAAGACAATATTTTCTCCTTGCGCGATATTCACGCCGAGCTTAGATGCTTGACCACTTAATAACGACAATCCTTGATCGGCAGCTGCACCGACTGCATTTTTTTGTAATTCTTCGCGCGGAATATTCATACGAATTGTATAGTCAATATCTGAAGAAATACCTTGTGAGCCGCTGATATTCATTTTGATATTGTCCTTGATATACTCAAATGGCTCAATGACGACACGCCCATCTTTTATTGTAAATAAATTCTTGGTGTCGGTGACTTCGATGCGACGGATTTTATCAAAGTTTAATTTATCTCCAAGCGCATTGAGCGGCTCAAAATTATTAACGACTGCATCAAGTGTAAATAATGAACCATCGCCTGTGAGTGTATTTAGATTGGGCATGAGATCGCTGCCGAGTGTTCCTGACATTTGAATTTTTGAGCTGAATTTTCCATCAATAAATTCAGCGAGTGGCATGAGTAAACGGAAGCTATTTAATGTCTCAAATGATTCTCTAAAATCAAGTCGCTCTAGATCATAACCAAACGTAAATGCTGGCTCTTCTGGATTGACTGTATTGTATGAGCCAATCAAACCGACACGACCGCCAAGCGTTTTTGCATCAACATCTTCGAGTTTAACTTCTTGATCTTTGACAGAAATGCGGCCTTGCACATCTTTCATATCAAGATTATCATATCTCAATAATCCGATATCTGCGATCACATTAATGTCGACATTTTCTGGAACAAGAATTGGCTCTGTCGCTTCTTCAGGTTGAGTCTTTGTATTTTCTGCGGGCTCTTCAGCAGTCATAAATGGATTGAGATCAAGCTTGCGTGACTTTAATTTAAAATCGCCTGTAAGTTTTTCGCCTTCGAGCGCATAATTAATCACATTGCTCATCGAGCCGCTCATATTGAGATCGCTGCCTTCGACGATTGTACTCAATTCACTAAACTCAAGTTCACTTGATTTCATGCGGCCATTGACAACGGTATTTTCGAGTGTATAGCCGCTGCTGATAATTTTCTTGAAGCTCGCATCAAGCGCAAGATCAAATCGATCAAAGACTTCACCTTCTTCAGCTGGAGCAGCAGCAGGCTGAGCAGTTTCTTCCTCGCTACTTGACGACCATTCATCAGCGTCAAGCAATTGACTACGCACAACCATATTGCCTTTGAGTGTCAAGTCATCAGAGAAGTAGGCGAGGATGTTATCAAATCGCCCAGATCCTTTGAGATCACTTTTACCAGCCTTGATGTCATATTGTTTAAGCTCAACGAATTTTGGACTAAACTCCATGTCGAGTGTATTGATCATCACATCGGGCTGCCCAACAGCGACGTATTTCATTCCTGTCAAAGAAGCTGTACCAGCGAGATTGATATTATCATAGCGTTCTTTCTCGACATCTGACATCGCTGCAGAGACATCGACATCTGCGACAAGTCGTCCGCTCAGATCTTCGACGCCTTCCATCGGATAGGCTTTACTGAGATTGGCGAGATCGAGATTTGCATTAAAGCGACCATCAATTTGCGGATCAGACATTGGGCGAGTGACTTTAAGCGAGCCTTCAACTGGATCTTGCCCAACTTTTAATCGCAGAGTTGGAATATCGACGTTCATTCGATCAAGGTCGCCTCCAGGCGAGCTGAGATTGACTTTGGTGAAGACATCTTGAATTGGAAGTGGCAGCCCTGGATATTGGACTTTGCCATTATCGACATCAATTGCAAATTTGAAAGCAGGATATGATTCTCCTATGTATTTGCCTTTCAAGAAGCCACTCAAAGAAGCCGTTCCGCTTGCATCGACATCTTCATAGCCTTCTGTGTAGGCTCCAGGTACGAGTGAAAGAATCTCTTTAAATGCAGTTTTCGGTGCATTCAATTTGAGATCCATGTCGTAACCATTGTCTATGAGCTGCAACCATCCTTCGACATCAGCCTTGAGCGCATTGATCTTGACTGTGTTTTCCTTGAGCGTGTATTTGGAGGCAGCATTATCGACATTGACCACAAGATCAACATCAGCTTTTGCTTTACGGAGATATTGAATGCCGTCATAATTGACCGTCAATGCATCGATCAATGTCTCAGTATCGAGATCGTAGATATCATCTGTGATCGCACCGCTGCCTTCGTGGTTGAGTCCACGTATCTCGACCTTCATATCGCCTGCGCGATCATCGTAAAAGACGGTTCCATCACTGACACCATACTTGCTCAACTCAATAATCATTTGAGATTGATTATCAGCTGCAACATCGGTTGGCTTCGCAGGAACTGTTATATCGTAATTTGCCGTTCCGTCTTTGAGTACTTTGACATCAAAGACTGGCTTCGTGAGCCAGACCTTCTTGACTGCGATCGGCTGCGACTTGATAACTGTCATGATGTCAAGCGTAACGTCTGTTTGCTCTATATCTGCTAGGACGATTCCTTCAAACGGCGCAGCATTGGTTAGCGTGACATCGCTCAGCCCAAGTGTGAGATTTGGGAAGTTCTTGATTAATGAAATGTCAACATCAGAGAAGTCGAGTTCAGCAGTAAGCGATTTGTTCGCTTCGACTTTGACAGCTTCGATGATTTCATCTTTGAAGAAGTACGGTATTGCTATTGCTGCTGCAATAAGCAGCAAAACGAAGACTATGAATAGGATAAACATCCATTTGAGTAAACGTTTGAATCCACCAGATTTGGCCATGATCTCAAAATTTGAATTGTGTGTATTCTTGTGTTTGTGTTCGAGACACAAATTTCGTCATAAAAACTCACACAATCGTGCCAAGTCCGAAAACACCGATAAATCCCAAACGCCTCGCACGCATCCGAGAAGTTGTGTCCAATCGGCAGCATGATCTGACCGTGATTCTTGAGAATGTGCACGACGTGCACAATATCTCTGCCGTCATGCGCAGCTGCGAGGCGGTCGGTATCAAAGAACTCTTCGTGATATGGACACAAGACGACCGCGAACACGTCTCACTCGGGCAGCGCAGTTCGGCTGGTTCGCGCAAATGGCTTGACGTTCATGTGTTTCGATCAGTCAAGCAATGTTTTGACTTTGTACGTCAGCGTTACAGTTCAATACAAGTAGCATCACTTGGTGAAAACAGCCGTGATATGCATGATCTCGATATGACAACTTCGCTTGCGCTTCTCTTTGGCAATGAGCATCAAGGCGCGAGCCAAGAAGCCATTGACTTGAGCGACGGTCAATTTATCATTTCTCAATACGGGATGGTGCAAAGTCTCAATATCAGCGTCAGTTGTGCAGTGACGATATTTGAAGCAATGCGACAGCGCAAACTTGCTAGTAAATATGCTCCAAAGCGCAAATGGAACGAAGCTCAAGACCTACCATTGCTCGACGATTATCTCAACCGGCATTACACCCAAGCCAAAGGTTCGCTTGCGATCATTCATAAAAAAGTAGAGTAGGGCGAGCCGCCGCTCGGCTACGCCTCGCGCCGTCGGGCTATTCGGCACTCTCTCGCTATCGCTCGTTCAAACAACGCCTTCTATCCCTCTCGCAAAAGCTGACTAGCCTTCTTAAGATGATTGATATGCTTTTAATGCTGCCTCCAAGCAATCCATTGCAGCATTGAGATCGTCTTCATTCAAAACATAAGCTATGCGTGCTTGTCGATCACCGATCTTAGGCGTTGAGTAGAATCCACTTCCTGGAGCCATCATCAATGTTTTTCCATCTCGATCATATTCTTCGAGCAGCCACTGGCAGAATTTCTCCGTACTGTCTACAGGCAGCTCTACAAGAACATAAAAAGCACCACCAGGAGTTGGGCAAGTGACGCCATCCATTGCTTGGAGCCGCTTGACTGTGAGTTTTCGGCGCTTATCATATTCAGTAATTGCATCTTCTAGATACGAAGGAGGAGTAGAAACAAGAGATTCTCCAAGTATTTGCGCCAAAGATGGTGGGCTGAGTCTTGCTTGAGCAAATTTGAGTGCTGCATGGCGCACTTCAGTATTGCGAGTCACCATCGCACCGATACGCGCACCACAAGCAGAGTACCGCTTACTAATACTATCGATTACGATCACATGCTGCTCTAGTCCGTCTAAGGATAAAACTGACGTGTGCTTTTTGCCATCATAGGTAAACTCTCGATAGACTTCATCGACGATCAAGTAGAGATCATGTTTAAGAACAATCTCTTTGAGCTGCAAAAGTTCTTCCTCAGAGTAGAGATAACCAGTTGGATTTGACGGATTACAAATGAGTATTGCTTTCGTGTTTTCTTGGATTGCTTCTTCAAATGCAGCTATTGGCGGCAATGCAAATCCAGTCTCGATACTCGCTGTGATCGGCTGTACGATGACTCCAGCAGCTTGGCTAAAGCCACGATAATTTGCATAAAATGGTTCTGGTATGATGACACCATCTCCTGCATCCAAGCAGCTCATCATCGCAAAGTTGATTCCTTCGCTTCCGCCAGTCGTGATCAAAATATCTTCTGCATTGACTTGGATGTCACAAGTTGCATAATACCCTGCGAGCGCTTCACGATAGCTGGCATATCCTTCACTTGGGCTGTACGCGAGCGTCTCAATTTTTGTTTGCTTGAGCGTATCGAGTGCATGTTGAGGTGTAGGTAGATCTGGCTGACCAATATTGAGATGAAAAACGTGTTTGCCAGCAGCTTTTGCAGCGTTGGCATACGGCATCAATTTGCGGATCGGAGAAGCAGGCATCTGATGCCCGCGAGTAGATAGAGATGGCATACCCCAAAAGTACAACGCCTCCTTGTCGTGATGACAAGGAGGCGTTAAAAAGACAACAAAAAATGCTGCCTTATTTTTCTAAGATCGATTTTGTCTTAGCTGGCACTCCAGGAGCTTGCTTCGGTTTTTTCTTGACTTCACCTTTTACAGTGAGAACGATTGGATCTTCAGATACATTGCTGTAGATGTAAACCTTCTTCGAGAATTTACCAATGCGATTTGTTGCATAGCGTACAGGAATTTCTGCAGTCTCACCTGGCATGATTGGCTCTTTTGGTGGCTTTGGCACAGTACAGCCGCAGCTTCCTTTCGCACGTTTGATGATGATCGGCTCATTTCCAACATTTGTAAAAACAAACTTGCGGTGCGGATCTGCATTTTCTTCGATTACACCGTAATCAACGACTTCTGATTCAAACTTGAATTGTGGGCCATCTACTTCTTCTAGCTCAAGGCTGCGTGTAGCAGGAACATCATCAGTATTGTCTTTACCAAATGCTTTTCCAATGATTCCATTGGTAGCTTCATCTTTTTTAGTATCAGCTTTTTTAGCTTCTACTTTTTGGGCGCTGAGCATTCCTGTCGTGAGACAAAATGCAAGCATAAGTGTCAGAATACGATACATAGTGTATTAGATTTTGAGTTTTAGTTGAGTGATTTTAACCATTCAATGCTGCAAAATACAACTTCTGTACCATCTTGGATGACCTTTAACTGACTGTTATAAACATTTTTCCTGTTTTAGAATCTTTAACTTCAATGTTTCAATCAGATTTATCTCGGCTCAGGGATGGAAAGGGGCGCGAAGCGCTCACGAGCGCATGCGACGTGATGAGCGAACAGCGAAACCCTGGAACAGCCCGACGCGACGATGTGCAAAGCACAAGGAGCGTGAGCCCATACTGATTTTCAAAACTTTTAAATTGGATTGATGCGAGTGCTTCGCTACCTTTACCGAGTTCATTTAGCTTATTGAAATTCAGATATGAATAAAGTATATTCTAATGCCGAAGAAGCAATCGAAGGAATCGCGGATGGCATGACGCTCATGCTCGGCGGATTTGGGCTCTGCGGGATACCAGAAAATTGTATCTCTGCGCTCGTTAAAAAAGGTGTGAACGGCTTGACGTGCATTTCAAACAATGCCGGTGTCGATGATTTTGGCATCGGACTGATGCTCCAACAGCGACAGGTTAAAAAAATGATCTCTTCGTATGTCGGAGAGAATGCAGAATTCGAGCGTCAGCTCTTGAGCGGTGAGCTTGAGGTCGAGCTCGTTCCTCAAGGAACGCTCGCCGAACGCATCCGAGCAGCAGGTGCTGGTATTCCAGCTTTTTTTACTGCAACTGGCTACGGTACAGAAGTCGCCGAAGGCAAAGAAGTGCGAGATTTTAATGGTCGGAAGTATATCATGGAGCGCGCTTTTGAAGCTGATTTTGCTTTAGTCAAAGCTTGGAAGGGCGACACGCACGGTAACTTGATTTTCAAGGGCACGGCGCGCAATTTTAATCCGATGATGGCGCAAGCAGGCAAAATCACAATCGTCGAAGTCGATGAACTCGTCGAGCCTGGCGATCTTGATCCAAACTGTGTCCATATACCAGGTGTATATGTACAACGCATTTTCCAAGGCTCGAATTACGAAAAACGTATTGAGCAGCGCACAGTCAGCCAAGCATAACTCTTCAATTCTCTCAAACTTTATAGAACCAACATTATGGCACTCGATAAACAAGGAATCGCCAAACGAATAGCGAAGGAATTGAAAGATGGATATTATGTCAATCTCGGCATTGGAATCCCGACGCTTGTCGCCAATTACATTCCTGATGGAATGGAAGTTTTCCTTCAGTCAGAAAACGGACTACTCGGCATGGGACCATTCCCGACAGAAGAACACGTAGACGCTGATCTCATCAATGCAGGCAAGCAAACAGTGACAATGCTGCCAGGTGCGAGTCTCTTCAGCTCGGCAGAGAGCTTTGAGATGATCAGAGGTGGTCACATAGACTTGACAGTCCTTGGAGCGATGGAAGTTGCTCAAAATGGCGACATCGCCAACTGGAAAATCCCTGGCAAAATGGTCAAAGGAATGGGCGGTGCGATGGATCTCGTAGCGGCGGCTCGCAATATCATCGTTGCGATGATGCACACCAACCGCAAAGGAGAAAGCAAATTGCTTGAA
>JAHDHF010000063.1 GCA_020631455.1 Saprospiraceae bacterium | reverse complement strand
CAAAAAACAAGCCCCGCTGTAACAGCGAGGCTTGCAAAAGAATGAAGTAACGTGCTTTTTGTCTTACGGATTCGCTTTGACGAGTTTCTTCACTTGTGTTTGACCGTTAGAGTTGAGCATCACGAAGTAAACTCCATCAGCTAATTGGCTGATATCTACTGAGTGAGTCTCTACTCCTGGGCTTGCAGGATTGACGATCTCATTGTGTAAGACGCGACCAAGTGCATCAACGATTGAGAGGTCAATCTGAGTCATATCCTCATTTGTATATTGGATATTGAATAAATCTTGAGCAGGACTTGGGAAAATACTGACAACAGTGAAACCGTTGTTATCACGAGCCAAGTAAACTGCTTGTGAGTATTCGACTGACTCATCAAAGTCTACAATACGGAGTCTGTAATACGCAGCTGCAACTGGATTGACATCATCAAGTTGATAGTATTGAGTCTGAGTTGTATTACCAGCTGCTTGAGCTGTACCGACTTGTGTCCAGTTGTTGATACCATCAATAGAACGCTCTACTACGAAGTAGGCAGTATTAATCTCAGTCGCTGTGATCCACTTGAGGGTATTGACTGCGCCATTAACATGGCCAGTAAATTCAGTTAACTCAACAGGAAGTGGAGCACATGGTGGGATACCACCAACACCTAAAGGAATTACTTTAGTAAACTCACATCCAGCAGGAGTTGTTATTGTTACATTACCGCCAGTACCAGTCAGTGCAGTCGTGACTGTAAATGCAGGAGCTGCTGCGCCACCACAAACTTCGATCTCAGAAGCATTAAACGTAGGACAAGCTACAGCTGGCTCCATTGTGATATCAGCTGCTTCTGGAACATCATTGACTGTGAGTAGAGCACCGCCATTGGCATCGAGCTCAGTAACTCCAGCACAACCAGGAGGAATAACATAATCAATTGCAAAGAAGATGTAGTTGATCTCACCATCGACAGTACCATCTTGGTAGTCATCCCATAGTAGGAGCTGCCATGTACCTTGCGCTGATGTACCAGGTGCATAGATAGTAGAATTTGTAAACTCATAATCACCACCTGATTGATTACAATCTACGCCAGGGCAGTTTGTATATCCTGCATTTGACCAAGTGAATGATCCTGCTGGGCCACCTGTAGTAGGACTTGCATCTGGTGTATAGAAAACAAAGTTTGTCTCTGATGCCCAGCTCTCTCCATAAGCTGCATTACATCCAGATGAAGTCGTACCTTGAATTGAATAATCAACTGAAACGACCTCTGCACAAGCAGGAAGTGCCTCTAAGTTGAGTAGGACCTGACCAGTAGTACCGCCAAACGTCGTAAAGTCAAATAACCCATTACAAGGATTGAAGTAGCCAGACATATTTCCTGGTCCTTGTGAGCCCTGCTCACCTGGGCAGCCGTTATCATATCCGTTCGTAATGTCATTACCAAATCCAGAATATTGAGATTTTAGTGTAGAGGCACAATAAGCATCTTGTACACCTTGCTCTATTACAGGTCCGTCTATGACGCACACGATTTCAGCTCTAAATGTGTGGGTCTCTTGAGCACCACAACCACCAGTGAATGGTACTGTATACGTTTGGCTCAAAAGTCCAGTAACATCGTCTGCAGTACCAGCTGTGTTATCAGGGCCACGTCCGTCGAAAATCTCCATGCCATCCATATACCAAATAACATGATAATCAGTGCCTTCTACAAAACCAGCACCTCCACATTCAGGTGTTTTCAGTGTCAGGTTTAATGTCACATCATCACCTGCACAGATATCAGTAGGAGAGAATGTAACTTGATCAATCTCAGGGCATTCTGGGAGTACAGAAATCCCAACATTTGATGTACCTGTTACTGAAGCATCACATGGATGAGCAGCTGAAACTGTTACTGAATACTCACCAGGAGTATTGACATCTACTTCAGAAGCACCTGGAGTATAAAACTGACCCTGTGCACCACTGACAGTACCTGTGCCTGTGCCGCCTTGCCAAGTATACACAATACCAGGAGCTGGATTTACAGATACAGTAGGCATGTTTCCGCACTGGAATGTACTTGCTGTGTTAAATGATGGGGCAGGCATAACATAGGTGATATCGACACGTAATGTAATCGTCCAAGTAATTTGATTCGAACCACCACAGCCATCTCCTTCACCAACAAGAGTAAGTGTCTGCTCTACAAAATCAGTAGCATAGCACCCGTCAGCACCAACAGCAGGGAGTGTCATTGTATAGCCTACGATTTCTGCTCTGTTGTCATCAGAATTTACACAAGGAAAACCACAATCATATGTGTCATCATCACCACAGTCATTTTCCCAAACCGCTATGTTGACACCAAATGTTCCATCGAGAGGAGCACCTATACAGTGTTGTTGTCCAGTTTCGACGGGAAATGCACCAGTATTGGCATTTTCAATGAAGAAGGCAGTATTATATGTGGGTGGTGCAAATGAATTTGCAAAAACTGGATTTGTTCCTCCAGGATTTACGCCAACAAAAGCAGCAATATCGGGTGCTCCTAAAACATCACCATCAGGATAATTGATATTAACTACAGAAAAATCAAACTGAACGCCTGCACATTGTGCATGTAGATTGCTAGTAAAAGCAAAAGCAATCACAGGAATGAGGATAAGTAAAATTCTTTTCATCTTGATTACTTTTTAGAGTTTTTTAGATCAATACGGCGTTGACGATCAGCCGTAAATGCATTCGGAAATGCAGAGCGTATGAGGTCTGCATGATCACTTGTGTGCATTTCAGGGTAAGCTGCTATGTATTCAGCGATTTTCTGCTCAGTCATTACATTTCTATCAGACATAGAGAGCAATGAGTTGAAATCATAATAAGCAGTTTTCGTTTGAACGTCAAAACGCTTGTTGACATGAGGCTTCCCATCGTTGTTTGCAACAACAGGAGCTTTTGTTTGGGCTAAACTTTCACTCGCAAAAGTGAAACTCAATCCAAGAATGAGAATTGCTGAAAAGCAATATTTGAAAAGTTGAGTTGTTTTCATAATAAAAATAATTTACCTCAATGAAATTGAAAGAATGTCACAATATAAGCGAGATTTCCCCAAAAAAATATCCTAATAGCTGAACAAAAATCATGCATTAGGATATTGATTTTACAGGAATGTCACATATTTGCTAGAAATCAATGCAGGCTATTGACTTTTCCAGTTTTCATATATCGATTTTACTTCTTCTATAAGTGACTTACTAGTAGAATGTTTTTCAAACAAAGAAGTTAAATTCATACTTTGAGAAGTATTCGGAGCAACGTATTGTTTTACATCTTTTTCTGTTATTTCCTTGTCACTTAAAATGATCAGTCGTTCAGTGGCATTACGCAACTCTCTGATGTTACCTGACCAATCAAATTCTTGGAGAGCAGCCTTTGCCCCATCAGTTATCTTTTTGACAGCAATACCATATTCCCCACAAATCATCTTCACAAAATGATCAGCAAGCAATGGAATGTCATCTTTCCGCTCATTTAGTTTTGGAACGTTGATGATGATGACAGCTAGACGATGGAATAAGTCTTCTCTAAATCGCTTTTCTTTGATTTCTTCTCTAAGATCCTTGTTCGTAGCTGCTATGATTCTGACATCGACTTTGATTTCTTTCTCACCGCCTACGCGCGTAATTCGATTCTCCTGAAGTGCTCTCAACACTTTGGCTTGAGCAGAAAGACTCATATCACCAATCTCGTCTAGAAAGAGCGTTCCACCATTTGCTTGCTCAAACTTACCGATGCGTTGTTTATGAGCGGACGTGAACGCGCCCTTTTCATGCCCGAAGAGCTCACTCTCGATCAGCTCACTTGGAATAGCTGCACAGTTGACTTCTATTAAAGTTGTGTCTTTACGTTCACTATTGCGATGGAGGCGTCGTGCCACGAGTTCTTTTCCTGTTCCATTGTCACCTATGATAAGTACGCGAGCATCAGTAGCAGCCACACGATCAATAGTCTTTTTGATCTCGACAATACTATCAGATTCACCGATGATTTCTTGACTTTTCCCTTTTCGGACTTTCGTTTTCAAGACTTTCGTCTCTACGATCAATGACGATTTGTCAAGAGCGTTACGAACCGTGATAAGTACGCGGGATAAATCCATCGGTTTTTGAAGGAAGTCAAACGCACCTTTCTTGACGGCTTCAACAGCCGTGTCTACCTCTGCGTGACCCGAGATCATAATCACAGGAATGTCAGGAGCTATGGCAGCAATCCGCTCAAGTGTCTCCATGCCATCCATTTGTGGCATTTTGATGTCCAATAAGATCACATCAAACGCACCTTTCTTGACCTTTGCCAAGGCTTCGATTCCGTTGCCAGCCTCTTCGACTTTGTACTTTTCAAATTCAAGAACTTCGGTCAAGGCGCGACGAATTGCGCGCTCATCATCAACTACCAGTATTTTCGCCATTACAATCTTGTGTTTGGCTGCAAGTTAATACTGTTCTGTTCGTAGTAAGACAAGCGTACAAGCGCGTTCTACAATTATTCCTTTTTTTATGAGAAGCTGCTCAAACTCAATATGCTCAGTTCCAGGATTGAAAATCACTCTTTTAGGATTGAGCGAAATGATATAGTCCATCCAATCTGCTTGGCGTTGAGGATTTAAATACAAAGTCACAGTATCCACGCCCAAAATATCCGGACGATCTAATCTGATCTCTACATCAGCAATATTGCCAGCTCTTACTCCGAGCGCAACGATTTCATACCCATAGTCTTGTAGCAAAAATGCAGCCTTGTAGCTATAACGCTCAGCATTTGGAGAGGCACCAATGACAACAGTCTTCTTCAAGGGTAAAATTTAAAACGAATTGTGGGCCATCCACCTCATTTCGCTGATGCTCATTCGGCGGTCGCTATGCTACGTGGCTCGCTGATCGCTCGGCCGCTCGTTTCACTTCGCGTCTGGCTGCGCCACCACTTCGCAGCGCTTGTCCGAGTAGTATTAAAACTCAGCCTCAAACCATCAAGCGAAACGGATTTTCCATAATCGCCTTAAAAGTCTGCAAAAATTGAGCACCAGTCACACCATCGACGACACGATGATCGCACGAAAGTGTGACTTTCATGCGCTTTCCGATCGTGAGCTGCCCATCCTTGACGACAGGTTCCTCTCGCATAGCACCTACAGCCATGATACAAGCATCAGGTGGATTGATGATCGCCGTAAATTCCTCGATACCAAACATACCAAGGTTACTTATCGTAAACGTGTTGCCTTGCATTTCGTCGAGGCTGAGTTTACGTTCTTTTGCTTTTCCAGCGAGAGCGCGCACTTCACTATTGACCTGCGAGAGCGACTTTTTATCAGCATGTCTAACTACTGGCACAAGTAAACCTTCTGCCACAGCTACTGCTACACCGATGTGTACAGATTCATGTGTACGGATTGTATCACCAAGCCAGCTCGAATTAATCGCTGGATGCTGCTTAAGTGCGGCAGCCGCAGCTTTGATGACGAGATCGTTATAGCTGATTTTGACTCCTTCGATGCTATTGATTTGAGCGCGAACTTCCGCAGCTCGATCCATCTCAATATTGATCGTCAAATAAAAATGTGGCGCACTATACTTGCTTTCTCCGAGGCGGCGAGCAATCGTTTTGCGCATTTGTGAGACAGGAGCATCTTGGTAGCGATCTGCACCATCAAAAGAGAATGCCTCAACAGAAGCAGCTTGAGGTGCACCGTTTTCTATTGCAGCTTCTATATCACGCTTGATGATACGACCTTGGTCGCCTGAACCTGAAAGAGCTGTCAGATCAATTCCAGAATCTTGAGCCATTCGTTTAGCGAGAGGACTTGCTTTAATGCGGCCGTTACCTGTACTTGGCGCTTTTTGAGCAGGTAAAGTTGTTGGACTCGCAGCCTTTGCTTGAGTAACTCCCTGCACAGGTGAATGCAGTTCTTCTTTCACTTGGGCTGGAGCTGCAGCTTGGCTTTCGAGTAAAGAAGAGTAATCTTCACCTTCTTCGCCGAGTATGGCGAGTATGGCACCTACTGGGATAGACTCACCTTCTTTGACACCACGGTACAAGAGATGACCTTCTTGCACAGCTTCAAACTCTTGTGTCGCTTTGTCAGTCTCAATTTCAGCGACTAGATCTCCAGGCTCTATAAAGTCTCCAACTTGTTTGAGCCAGGCGACAAGTGTGCCTTCTTCCATCGTATCGCTTAATGCAGGCATGATGACGATCTCTGCCATAAGAGTTGTGTTTACGTAAGGTTTATCAATCTGAGGTACAGCTTCAAAGGTAGTACGTTTTTGAAGCGCAAAAAAGCGCTTTGACTAAAAAAGGAAAGTGATGCCAATCGTAAAGATTTACTACTATGTTTGGAGTGTATGAGGATTATTGATTGCAGCGAGATATCTAAAAAAAGTGATTTCAATAATTATGATGATTACGGAACATATCCTCAAGCAGATATACCATGTGCTAAGTGTTGCAATTCTATTAAGATTCATTTTAATAATCTTCAAAAACACTCTTCGAATTCTTTTTCTCATTTGAGAAATGAGGATCAGCTGAAAATGAATATTTTTATTCAGCTGAATCAATTAACGACACCGAACTCATGGCTGGATTATTATTGTCCTAATTGTCATATTTCGACTCGCTTATATTATGAAAGCTGGGTAGGAGGTAGACATGGAGAATATGGGTTTCGACTTTGTTTTGTTTTATTCGATGTGTGATTCTTTTAATCTTTCAGTTGGCATAGGGATAGGAGGCAGCGCCCGAAGGGCGGATTTTTTGCTTATTTATTTTTAATAGAAACTTGTATTGTTTTCTGCTTCATTTTCTATTGAAAAAGAGTCATAAGAAACGAAGGGATAGATAAGCAAAAAAGCTAGGCTACCGTACTGCCGAATAGCCCGCCGCTGCTCTGCAGCGGATGCCCAATAATGAATTATACATCATATCCAAGTAAGCTTAAAGATGTATGAGCAGACTGTAATTCTTCGATTCGACAAACAGTATTGCTACCATCATCTAAACGATCTATGTAGATATGCTTGGGTTCTGGTATAAGGCAATGGTGTACGCCGCCTTGTCCGCTTAAGAGCTGCTGATAAGCACCGGTATGAAAAAATCCGACGTAAAGTGGTTTGTCTGTTATTGATATATCTGGTAACATGAGCCGATTTTCGCCATTGTAAAAATCATCATTATCACATGTTAACCCTCCTAGTATGACTCGTCTGTATTGTTTGTCCCAATGGTTAATTGGAAAGCATAAAAATGATTCTTGCAATGCCCAAATATCTGGGATATTTGTCATGATGCTTCCATCGGTAATATACCATTGTTCTCGATCGTTTTGATTTTTGACTCCGATTATTTGAGTAATATAGCATGAAGATTCGCCTACGGTAAATTTGCCGAATTCTGTGACAATGTCTGGGACTTTTACTCCTTCTTCGATACATACAGTCATAATACGACGCATGATATCAGTCATTATAGCTGATTGGTCGTACTCGTATTCGAGTTTTTGTTGGATCGGAAAACCACCACCGATATTTAAATATTGTAGCGTAGAAATTTCATTCCTTAATGAAGCGTAGAGGTCGAGTGTTTTATTAAATTCATTCCAGAAATATGCAGAATCATCTATACCGGTGTATACAAATGAATGCAGCATGACGAGCTTCATTGTATCATGATCCTTGAGGCGTTCCAGTACAAATGGAAGCACAAGATTTGGACGTATTCCAAAGCGAGAGGTGTAAATCGAAAAGTCTGGATTTTCTTCAGTCGCTAATCGTATTCCGAGTTGTGTCGGTTTTTCGTCAAGCTGTTCATAAAACAGCAGCTCATCCATTGTGTCAAGGATCGGAATGACGTTTTTGAGACCAGCTTGAAGCAAAGCTTGAATACCGCTTATATACGTTGGGTTTTTATATCCATTACAGATGATCATGGCATTTTTGTCTATCCAATCTTCTCGCAAAAGTTTGAGGATAATATCGCAATCGTATGCCGATGAGAGCTCAATGTGCTTAGTGCTACTCAATACTGCGCGCATCACTTGGGCAGACATATTACTCTTTGTGCAGTAAGCGTAATGATAGTTGCCTGGGTAGTGTATTTCAGCACGTATTTGTTCAATTAAATGCTGGGTTGATTTAATCTTTTTATGTATGTCAGGTAAATACGTTAGACGCAAAGGCGCTCCATATTCATCAATATAATCCATCAGGTCAAGCCCATGAAAAGTCAAGTTGCTCGCATCATGAGTCAACCCAAAATGCCTTTGGGGGAATGTCGAAGCTTGGTTAAGTAAGTCGAAATAAGAATTTCCCATCGAAGAGATATACTTCTGTATGAATAAATGAGGTTCGCGAAACTGTAAATGATACTTTTGCAGCTTAAAGTTGATCCTATGACTATAACGGCAAAATTACAAGAGTTGACTGTTGACGCGGTAAAAGAACTCTATGAAATTGAAATCTCTCCACAAGATGTGCTGATTAATCAAACGCGCCGAGAATTTGAAGGAGAGTATTCAATTGTTGTTTTTCCTTTTGTCAAAGCTGCTCGACGCAAACCAGAAGACGTCGGTACAGCTATTGGCAAAGTCATAAAAACGAACTCATCTATAGTTGCTGATTTTAATGTGGTCAAAGGATTCCTCAATATCTCATTGACTTCGGAAGTTTGGACTTCGTTTCTTAAAAAATCTTCACAAGATGAAGATTATGGATTTGCGTTTCCAAGCGGCCGAAAGGTGATGGTAGAATACAGTTCTCCCAATACAAACAAGCCGCTGCACCTTGGGCATATCCGAAATAATCTTCTCGGGCATTCTGTCTCAGAAATACTCAAAGCATGTGGCCATCAAGTCGTCAAAACTCAAATCATTAATGATCGCGGCATCCATATTTGCAAAAGTATGCTTGCCTGGCAGCGTTATGGAGATGGCGAAACACCTGAATCAAGTGGACTCAAAGGCGACCATTTGATAGGCAAGTACTACGTCAAGTTTAATACTGTACTCAAAGAGCAAAAAGCCGCCATCGGACCAGATGCAAAAGATGATGACACAGAAATCATGCAAGCAACTCGCGAAATGCTCATTCAATGGGAGCAAGGCGATGATGCAGTATTGAAGCTTTGGAAGAAGATGAATGGTTGGGTGTACGATGGATTTAATGAAACGTATGCGCGACTTGGTGTTGAGTTTGACAAAAATTACTTCGAAAGCAAGACATATCTCGAAGGCAAAACAATGGTGCAAGCTGGTCTTGATAAAGGCATTTTCTACAAAGAAGATGACGGATCAGTGTGGTGCGATCTCGAAGATGTAGGACTTGACAAAAAAATTGTTCAGCGGAGCGATGGAACAAGCGTCTATATGACTCAAGACCTTGGCACAGCTCGATTGCGCTACGAAGAATTTGGCAGCGATGGAATGGTCTACGTCGTCGGTAATGAACAAGACTATCATTTCAAAGTGCTGTTCGAGATTCTCAAAAAACTCGAAGAGCCATACGCAGAGCAACTTCACCATTTATCTTATGGAATGGTCAATTTGCCAGAAGGTAAAATGAAGTCGCGCGAAGGAACAGTCGTTGATGCAGATGATTTAATGGACGAAGTCATCCAAGAAGCAAGAATCGCAGCACAAGAAAGAAGCGAAGAAGCCGTCGATGATGAAAACATTCAAAATGTCGGTTTATCAGCTTTGAAGTTTTTTATTCTTAAAGTCAGTCCTAAAAAAACCATCGTGTTTGATCCAAAAGCATCAGTAGATCTTCAAGGGCACACTGGGCCGTACATCCAAAATGCGTATGTGAGGATTCAGTCGATCTTGCGAAAGTCAGGAATGCTCGATATGTCACTCACAGGCGAATACACGGAATTTCAAGATGCAGAGAAGCACATCTTGGTCGCGCTACATGAATATCCACGCATCATACAAGCAGCAGGTGCAGCCTATGATCCAGCGATAGTCGCCAATTTCTGCTACGATCTAGCCAAGTTGTATCATAAGTTTTATCACGATTGTCGCATTTTGACAGCGGAATCTGACGCTGCCAAATCATTCCGCCTCAATCTCAGTCAGCTCACTGCGCACGCCCTCAAAAACGGCTGCTCGCTTCTCGGTATCGAGATGCCAGAGCGAATGTAGAGACAAATGCAAGAAATAGTATGTGGAGCTGTCCGCTCGCTAGAGGCTCGCGGTCGGGCTATTCGGCAGCTCGCACAAACCGCACAGACAGCCTGCGGCTTGTCACACCCCTGAGGCGGCGTAGGGATGGCAAGGGGCGCGAAGCGCTCACGAGCGCAGCGAAGTGATGAGCGAACAGCGAAACCCTGAATCAGCCCGCCGTGACTGAATCTCGATGAAGGAGCGGACGCCCCAAAGTTTTCTCGTAAAAACTGAATCCAGCCGCAGTCTCATGTGCTTGTGCTCGGCTGCTTCACTTCGTTCAGCATCTGCTACGCACTGCCTACTATCCCTCAGCCAAAAGGCTTACACCGCAGGGCATTTTCAATAGAATTCTTAGAGCCGAAAGACAACATTTTTCAAAACGAGTAGTACATTGCATACTCATGCCTGAAGGACGCACATTGCTGAAGCAGCCCAAATTTGATCTGACCATCGAGCGGCTCGCTCTAGAGCTCGCTGATACGTACGGCGACTTCGCAGATACTTGCATTATTGGGCTTCAGCGTCGAGGCGTTCCATTTGCCAAGCGCATCGTTA
The DNA here is from genome assembly GCA_020631455.1 of Saprospiraceae bacterium. GTDB lineage: Bacteria > Bacteroidota > Bacteroidia > Chitinophagales > Saprospiraceae > JAHDHF01. Next base: position 4,958 of record JAHDHF010000063.1, on the reverse strand, counting down.
AGCAGCTCAATAAACAAGGCATCACTTCAATTGAATACGGGAGCCTTGATATCACATTTCATCGCGATGATTTTGGAAAGCGCGCGCATCCACTTGAGCCAGCGATCACAGATATTCATTTTCTAGTTGAAGACAAGCACATTGTCCTTGTGGATGATGTTTTGTACACAGGTCGCTCGATCAGAGCAGCCTTGACCGCGATCGAGCATTATGGCAGACCGAAATCGATCACCTTGCTTTGCTTGATTGATCGCCGCTTCAATCGTCAGATGCCAATCAGTGCCGACTTTGTAGGACTACAAGTCGATGCCGTCGATAGCGAATACGTCAAAGTCGAATGGAGCGGCATCCACGAACAAGATATTGTCAAGATTTATTCGAATAAACCCTAAGCTCGTATGCCTGTTTTCTCTCAAGATCATTTGCTCGGCATCAAGCACATTTCGCGGGATGATATAGAGTTGATCTTTAAGACAGCTGACAGTTTTAAAGAAGTTTTGCAGCGCCCAATCAAACGTACGCCATCACTGACAGGCATTACGATCGCCAATTTATTTTTCGAAAATTCTACTCGGACTCGTATATCATTTGAGCTCGCCGAAAAACGTCTCAGTGCTGACACAGTCAATTTCTCAGCTGCAAGCAGCTCTGTCAAGAAAGGAGAAACCTTACTCGATACTGTCAATAATATATTGGCTATGAAAGTCGATATGGTCGTGATGCGCCATCCTGCTCCTGGAGCACATACATTTCTAGCTCAGCATATCGATGCTTCGATCATCAATGCTGGCGACGGCACACACGAACATCCGACTCAAGCCCTCCTTGATGCGTATTCTATACGTGAGCAGCTTGGAGAAAATCTCGAAGGCAAACGAATCGCAATAGCAGGCGATATCATGCATTCGCGCGTTGCTTTGAGCAATTTCTTTTGCTTAAAAAAGCTCGGCTGCGAGGTCATGGCTGTTGGGCCGCCTACTTTGCTACCAAAGTACCTGACAAAGCTCGGTGTACAGGTAGAGCACGACATTCAAAAAGCACTTCAATGGTGTGATGTGATGAATGTCCTGAGGATTCAACTCGAACGTCAAGACACAAAATTTATCCCTTCCTTGCGAGAGTACTCGAAGTATTATGGTATCTCAAAAGCAATGCTTGATCAACTTGATAAAGAAATTGTTCTCATGCATCCTGGGCCAATCAATCGAGGTGTAGAGTTAATGTCTGATGCAGTAGATTCACATCATTCGATCATTTTAGATCAAGTTCAAAATGGTGTAGCAACCCGAATGGCAGTCTTGTATTTGCTTGCCGAGCGCCGAAAATCAAGAGTCGGGACAGCTTAATTTCTCTATGATTTTATGGGCTTGACGAATTGTTGACAATTCATTAACTTTAAGAGTTGCTCAACAAAGCCCCAAGTAGATGAAAGCTCAAGTCGTCAAATTATCAAGTATACTCTTTTGTTTATTCCTTGTTTTATCTACAAGTAGTACTTCAATTGCACAATCATGTATCGAAGAGAACCGCTCAGCAGGTGGAACTCAAATGCTCAAAGCGAAATGGGAGGTACTCGTCGTACGCGGTGATTACAGCTATGGTTGGCAACTCAAAACGACAGGAGCTGGTGTACAAGCTGACTTTACATCAAAGGGTGGAGTTGTGTTTGAGCAAGGTGATGAGATCATCTTTATGGATAACTCTAAGGCAAAGAAAGTCTACCGTTTTGTCGAGATGGGTGAAAAAACACAAATTGCCGGAATCCCTGTTTTTAAAAATACCTTGCAGCTTGATTTGCCAGCGCTTGAATGGATGATGCGATCAACAGTGACTACTGTGTATATCCGGACAATGTCTAATAATCAGATTCGGAAGTTTACAATTAATGCAGGACGCCAAGCAGCATTTAAATCATCAGTGGCTTGTTTCTATTCAAAACTAGATAAAGGAAAATTAAAAGGCGGCACTCTCGCAAATACGAATTTCGCCCCAGGAGCATCGCGTAAGCCAGAGGCAAGCGGCGGGGGATCTGGCGGCGGCGGAACACGCACAATTCGCGTAGCAGATATCAGCCAACTAAATGACGAAGAATTAAAAGCCCTTCAAGAGCAAGTCGCTGGTCTAAAAGAAAAGCTTCGAGCAGAGATAGACACAGAGCGCGCAAAAGCAGATGAAATAAAAAAACGTCTCCAACAAGAAGTCGCAGATGCAAGAAAGAATGCAGCTGATAAAAAAGCTGAGTATGCCAAAGAAGTGTTGACGGCCAGAGAGCGATCAAAAGCTGAAATCGAAAAATCTCAGCAAGCAGAAGCAAAAAAAGTTGCGGAAGACAAAGCCAAGGCCAAAGAAGTCATGGGCGAAACAGCTAAATCTGTTGCCGAAGCCAAGAAAAAAGCAACTGCTGCTATTGAAGAAGCTCAAATTGAATCAGCGCAAAAAGTAGTAGCAGCTCGAGAGAAAGCTGCCGAAGAACTAAAAGTCGTGCGTGAAAAACTCGAACTAGCCAAGCTCGAATACGCTGACGAAATTGCTGCAGCTCGCGAAAATGCTTCAAGTGAGTTAAAAAGAATTCGAGAAGAAACTGCTGAGGTCATTAAAACAGCCCGCGAAAAAGCGAAAGAAGAAAAAAATGCAACAGCTGCTGACGTAATCGCTTCAAAAGAAACCGCTGCTGATTTGATTTTAAAAACTCGCGAAGAAGCTGCTGAACAAGTGGCTCAAATCCGTGAAAATGCAGTCCTTGAAAAAGAGAAAATTGCACTTGAAGTTGCTGAGTCTCGTAGACGTGGGGCAGAAGAGCAAGCATTGATCCAAGAGAAAAATGCAAGTGAAGTTGCAGAAGCTCGCGAAAATGCCGCCCGAGCAAAAGAAGAAGCTGTCGTACAAGTGCAAGAAGCACGTAGAAGCGCTGCCACTGAAATTGAGAATACGCAGAAACTCGTCGTCGCGGAAAAAGAACGCGCCAAAACTGAAGTAGCAAGCACAAAAGAAAAGTCTGCTGAAGAAGTGGCTGCTGAAAATAAAAAAGCCGAAGAAGCGAAAAAAGAAATCGCTGCCGATGTAGCTGCAACAAAGGAAAAAGCGTCAGCAAAAATTAATGAGATCAAAACCGAAGAAGCTTCTCAAGTCGCAGCAGCTAAAGAAGCAGCCGATGCAGAGAAAAAACGCATCGCCGAAGAAGTCGCAGCAGCTCGTAAGCGTGCTGCTGATGAGATCGAAAAATCTCAGAAAGAAGCACAAGATCGTATTGTAGCCGCTAAAGAAAAAGAGACTGAACTCAAAACTGCTTCGGCAGCTGAAGTCAAAGAAGCTCGAGAGAAAGCAGTAGCAGAAATTAAAAAAGCACAAGAAGAAGCGCAAACACGAGTCGCTGATGCAAATAAAAATGCAGAAGTCGCAAAACAGAAATATGCCGAAGATGTAGCTTCTGCAAAAACAACTGCCGATGAACGAAAAGTATCAATCGCTGAAGACGTAGCTGCTCAAATTGCTGAAGCAAAATCCAAAGAAAAGGAAATGAAAGAAGCTTCTACCAAAGAAGTCATTCAATCAAAAGAAAAAGCCGCCGAAGAAATCTCCAAAACGCGTCAAGCTGCTGCCGAAGAAGTCGGAAAAATCAAAGAAAATCTAGCGAATTTGAAGCAGCAAAATGCTGAAGAAGTCGCGGCCGCTCAGCAGAAAAAAACGACTGCACTTGCTGATATTCAGAAAGAAGAAGCAGAAAAAGTCAAGGCCGCTCGTGAGACTGCCGCAAATACTCGAAAGAAACTTGCCGAAGATGTAGCTGCAAGCCGCGAGGCAGCTGCTGCCGAGATTGCAAAAGCCCGCGAAAAAGCTGCAACTGAAGTCAAAGCTGCACGTGATAAATCGGCTCAAGAGCAAGAGAAAATAGCGCTTGAAGTTCTGACTGCTCGCGAAAAAGCCAATGAAGAATTAGCTAAAGTCAAGCAACAATCAGCTGCCGAAATCGCGAAATCTCGCGAAACAGCTGCACTCGAAGTTGTAGCCGCTCGCGAAAAAGCAGAAGCTGAGAAAAAAGTCATCGCCGAATCAATACAAACGGCGCGCCTTGAGGCTGAGCGCGAAGCAAATAAAGCGCGTGAAGAATCTGCTAAAGAAGTCCGCGATGCACGCGCCAAAGCAACAGAGCAGGTCGCTGAGTCGCGCAAAGAAGCCGATGACAAAAAAGCAAGTTATGTAGCAGAGGTACAAGCCGCTCGCGAAGCCGCAAATGCCGAAGTGCAAGACGCTCGCAAGTCTTCTTCAGAAGAAGTCGCTGCCAGTCGCGAAGCCGCTCGCGAAGAAAAAACTCGCATCACCGAAGAAGTCAAAACTGCTCGTGAAGCCGCAACTGCTGAGATTAAAAAAATAGAAGAAGAGACAAAATTCCAGATCGAAGAGGAGCAATTTAGACTCAAAGATCTGCAAGAAGAAAATGCTCGCCTTCAAAAAGAAATAGAGCGACTGAAACAAGAAAAAGAAACCCTCGAAAACGAGAAATAGTAATTGTTTGTTAATAGGCCATCCTATATTTTTTCTAGTGCATACTCACTAGAAAAAATATAGGTCGCTATGCTACGTGGCTCGCTGCTCCCCTGAGTAGTCGGGGTTCGCTCGGCCGCTCGTTTCACTTCGCGTCTGGCTGCGCCACCACTTCGCAGCGCTTGTCCAAGAAAAGACAGAAATAACTTGCAGTTTTTTTCATTTCGACGACAGGAGAAATATCAATACTCAAAAGAAATATATGGAAAATCAACTTTAGATTTTTTACTCCATGTATTTGTTGGTGTGAGATATCTCAGTCGCGTTCGATATGACAAGATTTTTAAGTGATACAAATTTTTATTGGCATAGGGATAGAAGCAGCGCGAGCTTGCGAGCGGATGATTTTTTTTCTATTTTTAATAGAAAAAAATCATCTAGGTTGCCGTACTGCGCATAGCCCGCCGCCGAACGAA
>JAHDHF010000062.1 GCA_020631455.1 Saprospiraceae bacterium | reverse complement strand
CTTCGGCTTCTTGGGCTTTGGTGCACTAGCAAGTAAAGGAACTTTACGAGTTTGTATTTCCATTTCGCCGATCATACGTTCTTTAACCCGAATTGTAGACCGTAAAACCGCGCTTTTGATATCATACTGATTAAGCTGCCATTCAGCCGTTTCTGCTATTTCCGATACAGCTGTTATTTCCTTTGGTATAATTTGCTGAAAGGATAATTCCTTGTCACTCAAGCTAATAAACTTGATTTTGTATTCCTTCGTTTTCTTGTCTTCATCAAGTAGCTCAAGAGAAGTAATCGCAATCAAAGGAGCAATTTCCGCACGCTCTACAGGTAATTGACCAAAGAGATTAGCGGCGAGAAGAAAAGAAGAAAATAAAAATATAATTTGTTTCATGTCACAATTGTAAAAAAACAAAAGTACGTTAAGTACACAATCAAGACGCAAAGACTGATCCGATTGGTTGCCTCATGCTGTATGTTTGCAAGACACAATGAATCAAACATTGTGACTTTATGAAAGAACAATCGAATTCGCCCTGGCAATGGAGCATTTGGCAGCCACTCGTACTTGGAGTTGTGCTTGCCCTCGGAATGCTCATCGGCTTTAGGATGAATAGCTCAGGAACGTCATCAAATAGCTATCAAAAGCCATCAACTGATGTTGGGCAGATAGAAGAAATACTTCGCAAGGTAGAAGTCAGATACGTCGATGAAGTGCCCCGTGAAGAATTGATTCAAGCTGCAATAGATGGAATACTCGAGCGCCTTGATCCACACAGTTCTTACATAAAAAAAGAAAATCTCGAAGATGTCAATGATTCACTGAATGGGTCATTTGTCGGTATAGGAATTGAATTTTTAACACGGCGAGACACCATTATTGTATTGACGGTTATCCCCGAGGGCCCAAGTGAAGGGTCAGGGCTTCTAGCAGGAGATAAAATCATAAGCATAGGAGACTCTATCGTAAGCGGGCAGAATAAATCGAATGAGTCGATTCGCCAAGCTTTCAAAGGAAAGAAAGGTGAAATAGCTCGTGTCGTTGTCTTGAGAAACGGTGAGTTGATGAAGATTGATATAGAGCGAGATCAAGTACCACTCGAATCTCTCGATGCTGCTTACATGATTGACTCTAGAGTCGGATATTTTAAATTATCCCGCTTTAGTGCGACAACCTATGATGAATTTATCAATGCACTCCAGCCAATGGCTGAAGAGCAAAATTTAGATGATCTCATCATTGATCTTCGTGGAAACTCAGGCGGCTATTTACGAGAAGCTGTTCGAGTATTGAATCAATTGTTTTCGCAAAAACGTCTCCTTGTGTTTACAGATGGACGAATCGTAGGAAAGCGCGAATACAATTCAGATGGCAGGATGATATTTGATATAGATCAAGTAATCATTTTGATTGATGAAGGCTCGGCATCAGCTAGCGAAATTGTGGCAGGCGCTATACAGGATTGGGATCGAGGTGTATTGATCGGCAGAAGAACTTACGGTAAAGGGCTTGTACAAGAGCAATATCCGCTTCGGGATAGCTCGGCTGTACGATTGACTGTATCGCGGTATTACACGCCAAGCGGTCGTAGCATTCAAAAAAATTATGACGATCTTGATGATTATCTCAAAGAGATTGAATCACGATTTGAAACTGGAGAAATCAGCAATGATTCTACTTTGATTGCTCAGAGTGACAGCACCAAATTCTACACTTCAAATGGTCGGGTTGTGTATGGCGGCGGTGGCATTTCGCCAGATATTTATATCCCAATAGATAGTATTGACCTTGATGCTATGGTGAGCTCAATTTCAGCGCATAGCCGAGATTTTGCGGTTGATTATGCCGAAGGCAAAGTAGCTCCACAATCTTTAGAAAACTGGCTGAAGCGATCACTTAAAGAGATGCCGCTTGACGATTTATTGCGCTCATATGCTTCTGAAGTAAATGGCGGAATCATCCCTCAGCTCGACAATCAGCAATCGCGCCGTGTACGCATATCGCTCAAAGCAGCCCTAGCATATCGGTACTTTGGAGCCAAAGGAAGCATCCAAGTCAACAATCAATACGATGTGATTGTCAAGCGAGCGATCGAAGAAGCAAAGAAATAATTGATTCATTTTGGGCCATGCTGCTTCATGTTCATTCAGCAGCACCGCGCTGTTCCAGGGTTTCGCTGTTCGCTCATCACTTCGCTGTGCTACGTGAGCGCTGACGCGCCCCTTCCCATCGCTTGTCCATCTCAAAGCGTGACAGCAGCTTGGCTGAGGGATGGAAGGTGTTGTTTGAACAGCGCGCTTGCGCGCTGAGAGTGCCGGACAGCCCGACCGCAGCTTGGCTGCGGGCAGCCCCTCGTTCATAAACTCACTCTTAGACAATAATTGAATGTCGGAATTACGTTTAAATCCAATAGGAATAATTTGAAAACTGGGCAAAACAAGACACGTTTTTGATCAGCGAGGCATCTTGCAAAACCGTATCTTGCTCCCTTGTAGTCAAACTTCGACATGATGAATCGACTTTTACACTTCTTTGTTATCCTTTTTTGTGGTGCTTTGACATTTGTTTTTACACAACAATTGAAAGCATCTCACGCAGCAGGTGCAGATATTTCCTACATCTGTAATGGTGGAAATTCATATACTTTTTCGCTTTCTTTTTACAGAGATTGTGATGGTATTTCAGCTCCTACCTCTGAGACACTTACAATCACTTCAGCAAGCTGTGGGCAAACTTTGACTGTCAGTATGACTCAAGTGTCATCTCAAGAAGTTTCTCCATTATGCCCTGCTCAAATCGGCAATAGTACGTGTAATGGTGGTTCGCTTCCGGGAATTGAGCAATATGTTTATGAAGGAACAATCACATTGCCTCAACAATGTACAGATTGGTTGATCGAGTATTCGGAGTGCTGCCGTAATAATGCAATTACGAATTTGAATGCAGCAAGCTCTTATGACTTGTACACTTATGCGACATTAAACAATACTCAAGGTTGCAATGACTCGCCACAGTTTGCGACGCTTCCGACCCCATTTATTTGTGCAAACCAGCCGTTTAGCTACAATCATGGAGCGACTGATGCTGATGGTGATTCGCTTGTTTACACACTTGTCAATCCGCTTGACAACGCTACTACCAATATCCCGTATGCGAATCCTGGCGTCAATAATCCGACATATCCAATGAATACCGTTTCGGGAGTATTTCCATTTGATCCTGCTACTGGACAGATGAACTATGAGCCAAATGGAAATCAAGTAGCTGTAATTGCAGTTTTGGTAGAAGAGTATAGAAATGGTGTTTTAGTTGGTTCAACAATTCGTGATATACAAGTCAACGTGATTAGCTGTACGAATAATGTCGTCGATGTAGGACCGATAACTAACCTTGCTGGTGGAACTGCAACTGGAAACTCAATTCAAGTTTGTCCTGGCAGTACAATCAGTTTTGATGTCGATGCATCAGATCTTGATGCAGCAGATATTATTACAGTAGGAAACAACATTACAACTTCTATTCCTGGTGCGGTTGTCACCGTGACTGGCACAAATCCAGTCGTGTTTAATTTTCAATGGGCAACAACTCCTGCAGATGTTGGTATATATGAATTTGCAGTCAGTTATGATGATGGAGCTTGCCCGATACCGAGTGTACAGACTATTGGTTATGAGATAATAGTAGATGGTGTACAAGCGACAACGGCAAATTATGAGCTTTGCCCTGGTACTACTTCATCTATACAACTTGACATAATTGGTGGTGATGCTGGAGGTACGTACACTTGGACTCCGACTACTGGATTAAGTTGTACAAATTGCCCGAATCCAATTGCGACTGTATCAGATACGATCACCTATTTCATATCGTATTCAGATGGCTTGTGTCAAACAAATACAAGTATATCAATTACTTCTCCTTATGATTTAGTTGTTTCACCTGATGTGAATTTGTGTGGTAGTGGCTCGTCAGCACAACTTGATGCGACCTATACATTTCCTCCTCCAGTATTGCCTGCTTGTGGTTTAAATACATCTAGTTGTGGTACTACTGCACAAAACTTTGACATTGGCACAGCAACTAGTAATTCTGGAACGACATGTACAGGTGGTGGGATTGGCACTCCTTATATGGGCTATTATCATGATATGAGATTGCAACTACTTTACACTGCTGCTGAGCTTAATGCTGCTGGAGTCAATGCTGGATTGATAAACTCATTAAGTTTTAATGTATTGAATAAATTAAGCTCTGCCCCATTCAATGATTTCACGATCAAAATAGCTTGTACAAATGAAACTTCGCTTAGCACTGGCGTCGGTTATTTGACTGGATTAACTACTGTCTATACTGCTAACTATACAACTACGGCTGGTTGGAATGATCATATTTTCCCAGTTTCATATGAATGGGATGGTACTCAAAATTTGGTAATTGAAATCTGTTACAACAATACAGGCTTTACGTGTTACGACCATACTTCTACAACAAACACTGCTTTTAATTCTGTACTTTATCAGAGAGCAGATAATCAAATTGGTTGTGCATTAGCAATTCCAACAGCTAGCGTAGTACGTCCTGACATTCGATTTAATGTTTGCGACTTGCCAGCATTTAATGAAACCTATACTTGGACGCCAACAAATGATTTGAGTTGTACCAATTGTCCTAATCCAGTTGCCTCTCCTGCAACAACAACTGTTTATTATGTAACTGCTAGTGATGGTGTTTGTGCAATTACAGATTCGATTGTTGTCGCAAACTCACCAGCTCCTGTTTTAGATCCAATTACATCACAAACAATTTGCGCTGGGCAACAAACATCGCTCACTGTCACAGGAGCAAATCTTATTGGAGCAACATACACATGGAATCCAGGAGGACTTGACGGTCAAACAGTCAATGTCACTCCTGGTTCGACAACGACTTATACGGTTTCAGTAGATAATGGCTGTGGTGTAGATACAGAAACTGTTACTGTAAATGTCGGACAAGCATTTCCAGTAGCCATGGACTCCACTGATGCGTCTTGTCTTGGTGGATCTGATGGTTCTGCAACGGCTACACCAAGTGGTGGAACAGCACCATATACATATCAATGGGATGCTAATACAGGAAACCAAACAACTCCAACAGCAACTGGTCTAGGAGCAGGCACCTTTGTTGTTACTGTTACAGACGATGTTGGTTGTGAAAGTGTAGACTCAATACGAGTCAATCAACCAACTGGTCTAGGTTCTTCTATTGTACAGGATAGTGTAAGTTGCAATGGCGGAAGTGATGGTGCTATTGATTTGACTATCTCTGGTGGTATAACTCCTTATACATTCACTTGGGCTGGAGGAATTCCACCAGTTGAAGATCCAACTGGGCTTTCTGCAGGAATCTACAGTGTTACTGTAGTCGATAATACAGGAAACTGTGTCGTCCTTGATACAATTGAAGTGTTAGAGCCTTCATTAGTTTCTGCTTCTAATACAACTCAAGATGCTGCTTGTAATGGAATAGGAACTGGGCAGTCAACTATTAATCCTTCAGGTGGTACAGCACCTTATACATATCAATGGGATGCATCTGCAGGAAATCAAACGACTCAGACTGCTACTGGCTTAGGCCAAGGACTTTATCAATATACTGTTACAGATTTTAATGGATGTACATTTGTTGGCTTAGATACAATTTCTCAACCTACAGCATTAGCATTTACTTCAGGTCAAGACTCAGTACTTTGTAATGGAGATGCAACGGGTTCTGCTTATGTATCCCCTACAGGTGGTGTTGGTCCATATACTTATTTGTGGGATGTGAACGCGGCGAATCAAACTACTGATACTGCGACAAACCTTGCAGCAGGCAGCTATGACGTAACTATAACAGACGTTAATGGTTGTGATACAACAGCAACAGTATCAGTTTTTGAACCTCAAGTACTTGGTGTTGGTGTTATTGGATTTGATAATCCGCAATGTAATGGAGACAGTACTGGTACAATTAGTACTACAACTCAAGGTGGTACGCTTCCATACACTTATCTCTGGAGCAATACCGAAACGACATCAAATATCTCAGATCTTCCTGCTGGATTTTATGGTCTAACTGTCACTGACGGTAATGGATGTACGGCTACAGCCAGTACGACACTCTTTGAACCAACAGCTTTGACTTCGACCACATCATCTGTAGATGCATCATGCTCAGGTAGCTTTGATGGGGAAGTCAGCGTAGTAGCAAATGGCGGAACTAGTCCGTTTACTTACGCATGGAGCACAACACCAATATCTACTACAGACAACGTAACAGGTCTTGATGTCGGTACTTATTATGTCACTGTTACAGACGCTCAAGGATGTACTCAAATCGATTCCGCTACGGTGGGAAGTGTAGTTATCCTAGTGGATAATGAAGTCTTAACCAACTTAACTTGTTTTGAAGGAGGTGATGGAGCTATTTCTGTCACTCCATCAGGTAGCCCAAATACTCCGTACACCTATACATGGTCTCCAAATACTGGAGTGCCAGTTAGCTCAGGACCTTCTGCGACGATTAATGGTCTTGATACTGGTACGTTTGTCCTCGTCATCAGTGATGCTGCGGGTTGCAACATCACTGAAACATATGTTCTTACTCAACCAACTGAAGTTGAGGCTTCAATCAGTTCTCAAGATTCGGTTAGCTGCTTTACTGGTAATGACGGTTCCGCCACTGCTTCAGCAAGCGGCGGAACAGTTGCAGGAGCATATACTTTCCAATGGGACGCGGCCGCAGGAAATCAAACAACTCCGACTGCTACTGGTCTCAGTGCGGGTACCTACACAGTTACTGTCACCGACGATAACAACTGCTCGGATACAGCCATTGTTACGATCTTAGAACCTGCTGAAGTTCAAGTTTCACTTATATCTCAACAAGCAACTTCTTGCCCAGATACTGATGACGGCGAAGCAGTTGTAAGTGTAATCGGTGGAACTCAACCATATACCTACTCATGGCCAAGTGGTGAAACAACTGCTAATCCTGTACTCTTACCAGATGGAGCAAACCTTGTCACTGTCACAGATGCAAACGGCTGCCAAGACACGCTCACAGTGTTCATTGCTGAACCATCTACAGTAATAATTCAGCTCACAGGAACAGATATCACATGTAATGGTGGATCCGATGGCGCAATAACAACGACTAATTCTGGAGGCACTCCTCCTTATACCTATACTTGGGATAATGCTCTTGCGACTGGTCAAAATCCAACTAACTTACCAGCGGGTATTTACAACTTGACACTTACTGATAATAATGGTTGCGAATACTTTGCCAGTGACACTTTAAATGAACCAACAGCTGTTTCAGGTAGTATTTCAACATCAGATGTTTCTTGTTTTGGGCTGTCTGATGGAAGTGCGATCGCAGTAGGTTCTGGTGGAGTTGGTCCATACACATACAACTGGTCAAATACAGCTACTGGAGATACAGCAACTGGCTTTGGCTTTGGATCGCATGATGTCACCATCACAGATGCATCTGGATGTACACATATAGAACCATTCTCAATCTCTCAACCGACACAAATAGTCGCAACGATAACTGGTCAAACTCCAGTGAGTTGCTTTGGTCTGGCTAATGGTACAGCGACTATATCTGCTTCTGGTGGAACTACACCACCAGCCTACTCTTTCCTATGGGATTCGAATGCTAGTAATCAAACAACTGCCACAGCAACAGGTCTTGAAGTTGGAACATATTCAGTCACTGTAACTGATGGAAATGGTTGTACGGATTCAACAACAGTTACTATCACTTCGCCGAATGCTGTTGATGTAACACTCGTGTCTCAGACTACAACTTCATGTGCAAACGTAGACGATGGCTCAGCTGTAGTGAGTGTCACTGGAGGCACAACGCCTTATACGTATGCTTGGGACAATGGCGAAACAACAGCAAACCCAGTTCTACTTCCAGATGGTCCGAATTTCCTAACAGTGACAGACGGTAACGGATGTACAGACACATTGACTGTTTTCATTGCTGAGCCGAGTGCCGTCGTAATTCAGCTTACTGGAACTGATATTAGCTGCAATGCAGGTAATGATGGAACAATCACGACAACTGCATCTGGTGGAACTCAGCCTTACACATTTACTTGGAGTAGCCCACTTGCTGTCGGTCAAGATCCTGTAGGACTGACTGCAGGCACGTATGACTTGACTTTAACTGATGCCAACGGTTGCCAATTCTTCGACAATATTACCTTAACAGAACCAAGTGCAGTAACTGTAGCCGTTACACCAACTGATGCGACTTGCTTTGGCCAATTCAATGGCTCTGCAACAGCACTCGGAGCAGGTGGTACTCCTCCATACAACTATGTATGGTCAAACTCAGTCATTGGAGCAACGACTTCAGGATTGCCTGCTGGATCACATAGTGTTACAATCACTGATGACAATGGCTGCCAAGCATCGACATCGTTCCAGATTAATGAACCTACCGAACTTCTACCAACAGGTTTTCCAGTAACTATTCCTTCTTGCAATGGAGCTTCAGATGGTGTTGCTGGTGTCGAAATGACTGGAGGAGTTACTCCATACACGTATCAATGGGACGCATCTACAGGTGGACAAACTGGTCAATTTGCAACAGGGCTTCCAGCTGGTTTGTACGAGGTCATCATTACTGATGCCAATGGCTGCCAATTCCCGAATCCGCTTCCAGTACTTGTTACTGAGCCAGATTCTTTGCTTGCTACTGCTACTTCACTCAATATTACCTGCAATGGTCAAGCAGATGGATCAACAACTGTTGTCGCTACTGGCGGTACAAGTCCGTATACATATCTCTGGGATGATCCACTCGCTCAAACAACAGCAACTGCAACTGGTCTTGATATCGGCACATACAATGTACTCGTCACTGACGCCAATGGGTGTACGACGACTGCTCAAGCTGAAGTCTTCGAGCCTGAGCCAATTTACTTCGAAGTGTCAAACACGCCAGCTATTTGTTTCGAGTCTGCTGATGCCACGATCACAGTTGATACAGCAGAAGGTGGTGCTGGGGGTCCTTTCACGTACTCATTAGATGATGTTACGTATCAAACGCCAAATCAATTTGTGGGCTTGACATCAGGCTATTACACAGTTTATGTACAAGATGTCGCAGGTTGTATTGACTCTACTTCCATATATGTCGATCAGCCGCTCCCACTTGTCGTTGGGTTCAATCCTGATGTAGTTGAGCTTGAGCTTGGTGATAGTGTCCAAGTCTTTGCTCAAACAAATACGGACTCTACGCTCTTTGATTTTACATGGACACCAACCACGTATCTCAATTGTGTAGATTGTCCTAATCCGATTATCACGCCGCTCGAATCAACGACTTATGTCGTCACGATTACCGATAGCTTAGGATGCGAGGCGACTTCTACTGTCGTCGTCAATGTCGACAAAAACAGAAATCTATTTGTCCCAAATGCCTTTAGTCCAAACGGAGACAGCAACAATGATGTCTTCATGGTCTTTGGAAGTACAGGCCTTGTACAGGTCGATAAATTTATCGTCTACGATCGTTGGGGCGAAGTCATGCACGAAGCCACGAATTTCCAACCAAATGATCCGCAATACGGCTGGGATGGAATCTTTAGAGGAAAGGCAATGAATCCAGCAGTCTTCGTCTGGTATGTCGAAGCTACATTTACTGATGGTTTGACCAAAACGTACAAAGGAGATGTGACACTCATCCGATAGTCAATCTTCTCCTTTTCTAAAGCCCATTCTTCATTTTGGAGAGTGGGCTTTTTTTATGGGCCATCCGCCTATTTTCTCTAGTGAAAATTCACTAGGAAAAATAGGCGGTCGCTATGCTACGTGGCTCGCTGTTCGCTCGGCTGCTGCGCTGTGCTTGCATCTGGCTCATTTCATTCGCCACCACTTCGCAGCGCTTGTCCACTAAATTTGAAATTTTAATAATTCTTTTCTTCGCGGAAAATTTGAAAAATTAATCCACGATCCCACACACTACAAAAATTAATTCATGGTGAAGTTGACAGTAAATAATTAGTAGCAATTTTCATCCGATTTACAAACTTTTGCTAGTAGGGCATTAATCAATCGTTTTAATCAAATGAATATCAAGTATAATTTACTTTCAACCACCCAATGTGTTACATTAAACAAATCCTCCTATTACAAACAAAATAAAGAATACGATTAAACATAAATTCGATTTTAGTACGTTTCTATTTTTATCATCATCTCGAATTAAGGGAATGGGAAGAAGAGCAACAATTTGATCTTTTAAAGGGTGACGCACTACCGATTTTCTAAAAGTCAGTTTAGTTTTATTGAAATATGCTGTTGCGTATTGACACTTTACAGTATATATAATCAATCCCATTATCATTAGGGATAAATGAAGTCCAGTGTTTATCATTTTCAATAAGCAATTTAATTCAAGTTCTTGTATTTTCCTCTGCTGTCTGAATAAAAATACAAAAAAGGCTGAGGGATAGAAGCAGCGCGAGTGAGTGAAACGAGCGAAGCGGATTTTTCTATTTGTATTGTCACGTACTTTAGTGCGTGGCAATACAAATAGAAAAATCTAGGCTACCGTACTGCGGATAGCCCGACCGCGAGCAGAGCGAGCGGGCAGCCCATTAGTATTATTCAATTACTAATCTTGCTGATCCAGCCAAGTGCGAAACTGTTTATCAACTTCTGTACTCTCCCACTCTTGGTGGATATTCGGCCGCTTGAGCAGCTGCTCGAAAAGTTGATCTTGTGCATGTGCACCTGCTAGTGCTTTGCGATAAGGAAGATGGCTAAACGTCACTTGCGAATACATTGGAATAAATCGCTGCGGTTCGAGTTTTTGGAAACGAGCTGCCATCTTTTTGCGAAGAAGAAAATCCGGATCGGCGACTTGATCGCGCATCTCGATATAATTACGAAGTGCAAGATCGGCGATAGCATTCGCGTCAATGTAGCGCTCTTGATCAAATGCTTGAATTGCTTGTTTCCAATCAGAATTCTTCTCCAGAGCTTCTATCAATAACGTCGTGTCTTCGAATCCGCTATTCATGCCTTGACCATAAAATGGCACAATCGCATGAGACGCATCACCGATGAGAAGTGTCTGCGTATCGCTTGCCTGATATGACCACGGATCACAACGCACAGTGACGAGTGGCGAAGTTGGATTGTCGTCCCAATCATTTTTAAATGTTGGCATCAACTGAAGCGCATCTGCAAAATGTTGCTTGAAAAACTGCTCCGCCGTTTCTGCATCTGGTATAGAATCAAAACTATTTTGCTCGCCCTCAAATGCCATAAAAAGCGTGCAGGTAAAGCTGCCATCAAGATTTGGCAATGCGATGAGCATAAATTGCTCGCGCGGCCAAATGTGCAAGGACTGATTGCTTAATTGATGGCTGCCATCGTGGGCAGGGGGGATACGAAGCTCTTTGTACCCGTGCTCCAGAAATCGCTGCTGATAATTGAAGCGCTGACGCTTCATCAAGCTGTTTCGTAATGCTGAAAATGCGCCATCGGCTCCAATGACGATGTCTGCTTTAACTGATTCGCCACCGAGGCTCATCTCTCCTGATTGCAAATCAATGCCCGAACACGGCGCATTAAACATTAGCCGAGCACCAGCTCGTTCAGCTGCATCGAGCAACATAATATTTAACCCTGATCGCGAAATTGAATTGATGGCTTGGTCTTCGGCTCCGTATGCTTGTTCGGTGAGCGCACCTTGTCTGTTGTGCATCATCCGACTCTTCATCGGAAGTGCCATTTCGAGTGCAGCTTTTTCTAGGCCAGCGAGACTTAAGGCTTTGAGTCCACGAGTGCTAAGTGCGAGGTTGATCGATCTCCCCCCAATAAATCCCTTGGCTCGCATATCGCTGCTTCGCTCATACAATGTCACTTGATGACCACGCTGACTCAACTGTGTAGCGAGCAAAGAACCAACAAGCCCTGCTCCGACAATGGCGACTTTAGGCTGCATTTGCAAAATCATTTATGAGTTTGACAAACTGAAAAACATCATCAAACGAATTGTACAATGGAGCAGGCGCAACTCGGATAACATTTGGTTCTCGCCAATCGCAGATCACACCTCGATCAGAAATATACTTGTAAAGCGCAGGCCCGTTTTCTGAATCGGTCAACATCGAGACTTGTGCCCCTTTCTCTGGATAATTCGTTGGTGTGATGATCTGAAACGACATTCCTGCCTGTGTCAACGCTGCGAGCATACCTCTTAAAAAACTCGACAGCTTCAAGCTTTTTTCTCTGAGTTGCTCAATACTGACTTCATCAAAAATATCAAGCGATGCGCGATGAGCAGAGAAGCTCAAGATTTGAGCATTGCTCAATTGCCAGCCTTCGGCGCCTTTCATTGGCTCAAATTCTTTAGGCATTTTGAAGCGGTTGTCTTCATTGTGTCCCCACCAGCCTGCGAGTCGAGGTGTCTCCGGATTTAATCCATGTCGCTCATGAATGAAAATGCCACCAGGACCACCTGGACCAGAATTTAAATACTTATAGCTGCACCAAGCAGCAAAATCAACATTCCAATCATGTAAGTGCAAAGGAATATTGCCGACGCCATGCGCTAGATCAAAGCCAGCTAAAGCACCAACGTTATGGGCGGCCTCAGTTAAGCTTTCTATATGAAAGACTTGTCCAGTGTAATAATTGACACCGCCAATAAATACAAGTGCTAATGAATTGCCCGCCTTTTCGATAGCATTGATGATATCATCATGCTCAATAGTAAAACTGCCTTCGCGTGGTTGAATCTCGATGATCGCTTCTGCTGGATCGAATCCATGATGCTCAACTTGAGAATGAACAAGATATTGATCTGAAGGAAATGCACCTGCTTCTACGATGATTTTATAGCGTTCTTTTGTAGGTCGATAAAATGAAGCCATCAACAAATGAATATTTGTTGTGAGCGTGTTCATGCAAACGACTTCATGCTCAGCAGCTCCTACGATACGAGCAAGTGAAGCTGCTACAAATTTGTGGTACGGTTTCCAAGGGCGATCGCCGAGAATATGACCTTTTACTCCATACGTTTTCCAAGCGGCTAAATCTTCGAGTAGATACTGCTCTACTGTGTCAGGCTGCAACCCCAGAGAATTTCCACAGAAATACAAGCAGTCTTTTCCTTCGTGCTGAGGAAATGAAAATCGCGAGCGAAATGATGCTAATGAATCATCTTGATCGGCTTGCTGAGCAAATGATCGAAATGAATCAAGTTGTTGTTGTGTGAGCATAATCTTTAATTCTGGAATTAAAACGTACGGTAATACCACATTTTGAGGGAATGCAAAATTTCGTCCCACCCAAAAACAAATGTCAAGACCAAAAGTGTTAATCCAACAATAGCAGCGATTTTTAACCATCGCATACGCTCATCATGTCGCTCTCGTTTGCTTTTATATTGTACTCGTTTACTTCGTCTCATTATGCAGCAAAAGTAATCAGTAGCTCCATAGAAGCCCGTACCTTGCGGCTATGATTCATAATATGATTCAACGACCACGCAGAAATAGACGTAATAAAGCCATTAGAAGCCTTGTCCAAGAAACACTTGTGAGGCCATCGCAACTCATTTATCCTTTATTCCTTGTTCAAGGATCAGGTATCAAAGATGAAATTGCTTCGCTTCCTGGAAATTTCAGAATGAGCCTCGATCAATTGCTCAAAGAAATAGAAAGCTGTGTCAATATTGGTATTCAAAGTTTTGTCTTATTTCCTGCGATCCCAGAGGAGAAAAAAGATAAAGAAGCGACTCACAGCTGGGCATCTGACAATATGTATCTCGAAGCCATTCGCACGATCAAAGCAGTATTCCCACTAATTTGCTTGATGAGTGATGTCGCAATGGATCCATACAGCAGCGACGGACACGATGGTTATGTCGAAAATGGTCAAATACTCAATGACAAAACGCTTCCGATACTCGCAAAGATGAGTGTCGCACAAGCTCAAGCCGGAATTGACTATATCGGACCAAGCGATATGATGGATGGCCGAGTTGGCTTTTTAAGATCAGCACTCGACCAAGCTGGTCATACCAACTGCGGTATCATCAGCTACACAGCAAAGTATGCTTCTGCCTATTACGGCCCTTTTAGAGATGCACTCGACTCTGCACCCAAGGCAGGCGACAAAAAAACATATCAGATGGATCCTGCTAATCGGCGCGAGGCAGCGCGTGAAGCAGAGCTTGATATCTTAGAAGGCGCAGATATGATAATGGTCAAGCCTGCGCTGCATTACATGGATATTATTAGCGATCTTCAGTCAATGTCGGATATTCCAGTTGCTGCGTATCATGTCAGTGGCGAATGCGCGATGCTCATAGCCGCCTGCCGCAATGGCTGGCTTGATTATGACACCGCGATGCCCGAAGTCATCACATCGCTTGGGCGTGCTGGCGCAGATGTTATCTTAACGTACTTCGCCAAGGATTATGCTGCTCACTATCGTTCACTACATGGATTTGCTTGATTATGCTTAAAATTGATATGCACACGCACATTATCCCAGAGAAGCTGCCACGCTTCGCGGATAAATTTGGCTACGGAGATTTTATACATCTCGTTCATCATCGACCGGGCTTCGCCAATATGATCAAAGGCGATGTTTTTTTTAGAGAAATCGAAGCCAACTGCTGGGATCCAAAACTCCGTATCGAAGAGTACGATCAATTCAATACTCAAATTCAAGTCGTCTGCACGATCCCCGTGATGTTTAGCTATTGGGCGAAGCCGCAAGATTGTCACGAACTTTCCAAATTTTTGAATGACGATATTGCCGAGACTGTCAATCAGCACAAAGGCAATTATCTCGCGCTCGGAACTGTACCGATGCAAGATGCAAATCTTGCAATCAAAGAGTTAGAACGCTGCAAAGAACTAGGTCTTCTAGGTATCCAGATCGGCAGCAATATCAATGACAAAAACCTCAACGAAGAGCAATTCTTCCCGATATTTAAAGCCTGCCAAGACCTCGACATGGCAGTCTTTGTCCATCCTTGGAATATGATGGGCTTTCACTCGATGGAAAAATACTGGCTGCCATGGCTCGTCGGGATGCCAGCAGAGACGAGTCGCGCGATTTGCTCGATGATTTTTGGAGGCGTTTTCGAGCGTTTACCTGATTTGCGAGTTTGCTTTGCACACTCGGGTGGCAGCTTCCCTGCTACGATTGGGCGCATCGAGCATGGCTACAATTGTCGTCCTGATCTCGTCCAAGTAGACAATACTCGCAATCCACGCGAATACATCGGTAAATTTTGGGTAGACTGTATCACGCACGATATTCAAGCACTCAAAAATGTGCTTGATCTCGTCGGCAGCAAGCGCGTCTGCTTTGGTACAGATTATCCATTTCCGCTCGGTGATCTTGAGCTCGGCAAATTCATCGAAGAATCAAATCTCTCTACGAAAGTACAAGAAGACATTTTCTCAAAAGCAGCGATCGAATGGCTCGGTTTAGATCCGTCTCAATTGTAGTAGAGTGATGATGGGCCATCCGCGCCTTTGGCGCGGTCGCTAGGCTTCGTGGCTCGCTGTTCGCTCGGCTGCCTGCGGCATCTGCTCGTTGCACTCGCACCACTTCGCAGCGCTTGTCCAACATTTTGTCATCGCGGACTTGATCCGCGATCCCACACACTCTGCGGTCAAAGAGGCTGAGGGATAGTAGGCGTTGTTTGAACTCCGAGTGACTGAAAGGAACTCGGAG
>JAHDHF010000061.1 GCA_020631455.1 Saprospiraceae bacterium | reverse complement strand
TTTTATTGAATCGAATTGAATTATGGGCCATGCTGCTTCGCAGCACCGCGCTGATACAGGGTTTCGCTGTTCGCTCATCACTCCACTACGTTACGTGAGCGCTCCATTTTATGTCGCGCCCCTTCCCATCGCTTGTCCAATACTGATCGGCGTAGGGATGGAAGGTGTTGTCTGAACTCCGAGTGACTGAAAGGAAACTCGGAGAGAGTGCCGAACAGCCCGACCGCTACGCAGTAGCGGGACGCCCCAAATCTAATTGTTCTATATAATCCTTGATCTGTCTAGTGAAGTGCGGATCAATCTGTATGGCAAAACGCTTGAGATATGATCGCCAGCTTTGTAAGCCGCCTGTGTGAATCATCAAGATATGAGCCGGCTCGTCTTGAGTCTGTTTTAGAAAGGCCGCCAAACTCGGAGCAGTATAAAGCGGATCAAGTAAGATGTTATGTGTGTCAAGCAGCCATTTCGCGGTCTTCATAGCAGACATTGAATACTCAGCAAATCGCTTCGGGCTGTCGAGAGGTTTGATTGTCAGTTTTGGCTCGTCTTTCTGCAAATATGCAAAGGAAGAAAATCCAAGCACTGGCTTCTCATACTTTACAAATGATTGTGCCGTTGTGCCTGTGCCGACTGGCACAAGGATTTGATCATACGACTCGACATTGCTCTCTAGGAGAAATGCCTCGCGACCAGCTCCGCCTTCGGGGATAATACAAGCCGATGGGTCGATCTGCTGCATAAGCTGAGGCTGCTCTCTCAATGCTCGAAATCGACTTCGACTCACATGCAAAATCTCCGCCCCCCAAGCTTTACAATCATTCAAAGTTGGAGTTTCAAAAGCTTCGCCCTCTCGGATAACGAGTGTACACTTAATGCCAAGTCGAGCCGCGAGATAAGCTGCTGAATGGATATGATTGGAGTGAGTACCGCCGCACGTGACTATGTGTACGAGAATATCCTGTGCTTGTAAATGCGGAATGAGTTTAAGCAATTTATTGCCGCTGACGATCGGATGAATCAAGTCATCACGTCGCATGCTCAATCGAAGCTGCTTGTACCCTAAACTCGAAAGGTCAATCTCCATCACTGGCGGATGAAGATTGACCTTTGGGAATGCTTGAAGAAGAGCTTCGAGCTGCATCAATTATGGTTGTGGCAAGTATTTTTTCTTATGCTTTTTCTTGCGCTTCCCTTTTGTTTTTTCAGCGAGTTTGATCGCTTCGACGACGTCGATGACGCCACCCGTTTTGATGAGTTCGTCAAGATCGACTTCGCCCGCTGGGCCTTCTTTGCCAAACTTGGTAACACGAGTCGTAGCAGGCTCAACAGCAGAGCGCAATAAGATATCACGCACCTGCGCTGCTGATAAATCAGGATAATACGACAGCAATAAAGCAGCTACACCAGATACGACAGGAGCAGCCATGCTCGTACCGCTTTGCTTTTCGTAGAGCGCATCAGGCACAGCACTTTTGATATCTACGCCAGGCGCGAGGATGTCTACATTTTTGCCGCCATAGTTGCTAAACGTCGCCATGATTTCTTTTCCGCCTTTCCAAGACATTGCGCCGACTTCGATCCAATTGTTGGCTTCTTTTCCTTTCTTGAGTTTATCGTTTGGATAGTTGTCTGTCGCGTCATTGTCTTTGGCGTCATTGCCAGCAGCATGTACGAGCAAAACACCATTTTTCTGCGCGTAGCAGATTGCATCTTGAACGACTTTTTCATTCCAAGAGAATGACTTACCAAAGCTCATATTGACGACTTGTGCGCCATTATCGACTGCGTAGCGAATTGCATTGGCGATGTCTTTGTCACGCTCATCGCCATTTGGCACAGCACGAAGCGACATAATCTGTACATTTTGAGCAACTCCATCGATACCAAGATCATTGCCGCGCTCAGCAGCAATGATGCCTGATACGTGTGTGCCGTGAGTTGCGTCTGGGCCTTCGTAGTCGTTGTTGCCGTAGCCTTTCTCGTCAGTATTTGAATAATTATCGCCTACAATATTCCGTGGATCATATTCAGGATTCAGATGGTATTCTAAAGCTGTTGAGAAATACTCAACAGCTGGACCAAGCTCTTTTTCCATGATACGCGGCACATCAGCAGCATCTGCTCCTACTGCCTGCGCAATCTGCAAAATCATCTGGCTGCCCATTTGAGCTTGGGCATCGTCAGATTTGAGATTCTGAAGGTTTTCTGAAGTCATCGGCTTGTCTCCGAGTGCATCCTTGACTGCTCCTATAGACTGCTCATACATGGATGACACCATCATGACTTGCATTGATTGAGATTCGATCTCTTGCTTTTTGGCAGCAAAAGCTTGCTGTAGCTCGATATAGCGATTGTAATCTTTGAGATCTGACTTGGATAAATCTCCAGCAGTCTTTCCTTCAAAACGATCATTGTATTTCTTGTATAGACGAGTGAGCTCATAGGTATCAAACTCGACGTTCTCGCCATTTGCATTGCCAATAAAATTCCAGCCATGTACATCATCTACATATCCATTGCCATCGTCATCGCGGCCATTATTTGGGATTTCGTCTTGATTGACCCACATCTTATTCTTGAGATCTGGATGATCGACCTCTACTCCACTATCGATTACAGCGACTACAATAGGACGAGATACTTTGTCTTTCAAGAGCGTCTGATATGCCAGCTCTGTACTGACGCCTTGAAATTGAGCAGATGATTTGTCGCGATTATACCAATTTGGTATTGTATCGAGGCTGCTCGCAAATGAAGGAGCTGCCAACACAAGGCAGATCAATGCTCCAAATAATAATTGTACTTGTTTCATGTTTTGGATTTGAAACTGCAAAATACGAGTCTTCAAGCTGAGTATGTGATTAATAAACTGTTAGACTTTACATTCATTGAGAGCCCGTACTTTTGGATATGCGCTTTTTTGCTTTTCTATCGCTTTTTTGCTTGATACTTTTTGGATCGTGTACACAAAAAGAAGACGGTTGTACAGATACGAGTGCAATCAATTTTGACGCAATTGCAGAAATAGATTGCTGCTGCCAGCTTCCGCAGATTCGGTTACGCCTCAGTCATCAACTTGACTCAGTTACGCTGACAGAAGGATTGATTGCTCAAGATAATTTTGGTACATTTTATCAAGTCAATTCTATATCATTACTTATCTCAGATCTACGCATTCGCAATACGACAAATCCAAGTCAAGCAGATGTACGTTCTCAAGATCAAATTGAATTAACAAGTGCCATTGGAAATCCAATCACAATTACAGATGATTTTGCAAGAGTTAATTCAAATGTCTTACAAATTGATTTTGGACAACCAACCGCGATTCAAGAAAGTGACATCTTTCAATTTACGATTGGAAGCTCAAGTCAAGTTGCTCAAGCGACAGCTCCAAGCGATCATGTATTAAACAATACAAATATTCGTGATAGTATAAATACGCTACTCGCATTAAAAATGGAATTAACGATTGATACTGATAATGATTCAATTCCAGATAGTCCTTTGCAATTTCAACTTCAAGCAGACACGTATCAAACTCAGTTTCAAATTCCATTTACTGATGGAATACAAGCACAAGAACATGCTGCAATTGACATGACAATTCAATATCTCGATTTATTTAATGGGATTGATTTACTGAATGATCCTTACACAGATCAAATTATACAATTGCAAACAAATTTTACGACGAGTACAACTCTTTTTAGCCCGACTCCTTAGTATTAAAATTATTTGGGGCATCCGCTCCTCGTGCAAGCACTTCGTCGCGGCGGGCTGATCGCAGTACGGTAGCCTAGCTTTTATTGCTTGATTGAAACCTATCCAAAATCCCTCCAATAAAAAGTGAAGGACTTTAATTAAAAATCAAGCAATAAAAGCCACTCACTTTGTTCGTGCTGCTCACATCCCTATGCCAGTAGGCTAGGAGATTCTTCTAGGATTGATATGTTCCCTTTTATAGAATCAAACTCTATAAGCTGCCCAGTTTTTAATTGACTCGTAATAGTATGACCAACCATCATCGGGATATTTATTTCTCTAGCCAATAAACTCGAACTTGACAAACTACTTCCGTGCAAAACAAGAATTGCATCAGCCATCACGATATACGGCATCCAACCAGATGACAAAGCATCTACAACTAAAATGATATTTTCTCCTTCTGGCGGCCTTAGTGTATGCATTCCAGCAGAACGAACTCGCCATACTACGCCTTTAAGTTTGCCCTCTACAATTTTTAAAGGCTTTGCAAAATGGCTCATCGGTTTTAAATACTTACCTGAAGCAGTATGTACATACACGCCAGCCTCATATCGTCCAGCTGGGATGATCAATTCCAATTCCTTTTCTAATTGAAAAAGTGATTTGGAATGGCTTAAAAGATCGCGAATTTGCTCTACACTATATTCCCAAAACTCAAGATCAGGTCCATAGAGTTTCTTCAAATGCAGTGACAATTCAGAACGCAGGCTTAATACTTCTTGCAAAATAATTTGCCTTGCATTTTCTCGAACGGATATTGATGACTTTGGATTAAATCGTGCTCGAAATGGCGACTTAGTTCGCTTAGGCGGCAGAGCTCGTTTTTGACTAAATACAACTTCCCAAGCCTGTTTTGAAAAATCAATAAACCGAGCAGAGCTAAAATCTGCTTCGTAAAAACCTCGATGGCCATGTTCTATTAAAAAATCTGCAAGCGTTGCATCTCCCCACAATAATTCGTGCATCGCGGAATAAAACGATGTATTCGATGTTATAATTCTTCCTTGAAACGCTGGAGACATAAAATCGGATACAAAAGCTTTATATGTCAAATCTCTTAAGGTACCGACCGCCGCAGTTGAAAATCTCAAGTATGACTCAATAGCTTGTTCGAATGCTTTGCGTGGTTGGCTATCCCAGAGTGCTGCTCGTTCTATCCGTTTTGAAGCCGCTCGCTGCACCGAATCCATAAGTTCTTTTTCGAGCTCCGATGTTTTCTTTAATGATTGCTCAAGAGCAGCCTTAAACGTCTTCATTTTATCGACCACACTTTTGCGGCGAGAGGACATACCATAAATATCAGGAATCCCTAAAGCCGCACGCAATCTTCGAGTGGAGTATCCATTCTGAATAAAATAATCAGCAATAAGTCCAAGATTAATCCAAGGGACACCTTCTATTTCTACATAAATACGATCTGTACTCGTCTGCCTAGACGCTGGCAATTTATAAATAGAGGAAAGTGTCGGATTTGCTTTGACAAATAAATCACTAATAAATCGTGAGGGCTGCTTTGGGAATTGCTCAAGCAGCCAGCCTGCTGTAATCAAATGGGCAGGAGATTCGTGTTTACTTATCTCTATTTGCGAGACTGATATATCCGTAGCATTTACGGAGATGATTCCTTGAAATGAAGAGATGCCATTTTGATTCTGGTCAAACAGCATCGAAGTAAATATACTCAGGCGTATAAACTGATCTTGGCAGCGGTCTAAAACAGGATTCCATAATGCCTTGACTTGATCAATATCTTGTATCGTATAATTTGCAAACTTAGGAAGTATAAATACTTCTTCAATGTCTGTAAACTGCACATACCATACTCCTGTACGCGATGCAAAGAATCTACCGCGATAGCTTGAATCAACAACTTGTGTTGATTTAATTCCGCAAATAGTAAGCAGACTTTGATCGTCTATATATTGATGTGCGCCTTTCAAATCAGTGGCAAACTTCAACAAATTTTGCTTGAAGTCAAGTTTTGAGGTTCTATAAATATACTTAATATATTGAATCTATTTCGGCTATCTGTAAAATTACTCTCGGACAAGCGCTGCGAAGTGGTGCCAAAGGCAGATGCGAAACGGAGTGAAGCAGCCGAGCGAATAGCGAGCCACGGAGCATAGCGACAGCAGCCCCGATTTCTCTTTGTGAAATCGGGGCTGCTGATGGCCTCAACTAATCAATCTGTTATTGAAATGTATTGAAATAGACAAGTGACTCAATCAGGCAAGGCACTGCACAATCGCCATGACTAAGATTACCTGGGTCGACAATTTCGATGCCTTGGCAACCTTTATTTGTGAAACTTGCGTAAGCAACTCGACTGTTTTCGACTGCGACCAGCTCATCGCCACTGCAGTGACACAGCTTCATTGGAGAATTTGGTTTCCAATCATAAAGATCGTTGTCTCTCAACATCCGACGAAACGGGTGATCGTAATTGTATTTAAAGTCTTCGAGTACCTCGGGCTTGATAATTTGATTTGGGATGGGCGGCATTTGGGCATTTATAGGATTTGGTCCAAAGGAGCCATCAAACAATTGGGGCAAAGTTGTGTAGTATGGTGCTTGCAGATAATCTGAGTAATTCTCGTATTCTTGGTACACATCATTATAAGCGAATACGATATACGGTAAATAATATGGAGCTCCATAAGGCGCATCTGCTACGATCACATCTGCTTGATAGCCAGATACATCATGTGGTCCAGCAAGTGGCGCCGATGCTGTGACAGTAAATTCGTCAGAATGGTTTTCTTCAATTTCCTTGAGAAGAGCCATTGTGGCGTGTCCGCCTTGCGAATATCCCACAAGGAATAACTGGTCTGAGAGTGTAACACCAATCGAATCGGCAAATGACTTGCTCGCTCTCAGCATATCAAGACTCGCAGATGCTTCGCTGTCACCATGCACATACGGGTGCATACCTGGCGAATCTCCTAAACCTAAATAATCTGGCATCGACGAGGCATAGCCGCCTGCACTTGCCATAGCAAGACCGATGATTAATTCTTGATTTTGGTAGCTCGGTACATCGTTTTTGCGAGTTACTGTACCATGCTGGTACGAAAGTACTGGCATTGCTGCTCCAGTATTCGGTACGACAAATGCCCCAGTAGCTATAGTCGGTTCTTCGCCGCGAGCGTTAGGAGTCTCATATGTAATTTTATAAACATCAATATCATATTGAGCTGAAATCAATGCCAATGCAGGACTACCCACTGATGCTAACACTGAATCGACTTGAGCAGCAGTGTATGATTGGAGAAGTTGTGTACTTATGATATTGCCACGATACGCATCTGGATCAAAAGGCTCTCCAATATCATCACAAGATGTAACGACAAGTGACGCAGCCAGAAAAAGGAAAACAAGTAAGCGAAGGTCTTTCATGCTTCAAAAAAAGGATTTGGGTATTAATGATCTGATTCAAGATTGAAAATACAGTTTTCCTCTCAATTTCATACATAAATCAGATTCGCTTATCTTAAAAACTCTGTGCTTGGTCTAGCTCTGATCTTTAGATGACATTTTGCTTGTACATTGAAGGTATGCTCAGACGCATCAAAACATTTTTAGGTATCGAAGGTGTACGATTGACGATAATCGTAAACGATCAATTAGACTTGCCTCAGAACACTATTGCTGGATCAATTGAATGCCGTACAATACATCCGCAGCATATCCATACAGTAGTTATACAGCTGGTAGAAGTCTATAAACGTGGCAGAGGATCATCCAAGAGAATAGACGAATACATCCTTGGCCAACAAATCATACCCGTCCAGCTCGAAATCCAACAACGCGAAGTCATCGAAGTCCCATTCGATTTTTTAATCGAACGTCAACACTCACCAATGGATCGATGGCAACAAAAAAATGTAGCATCACACGCTATCGGTCAAGCAGCCAAATGGATTAATAATACAAAATCGACATTTTTTCTTAGAGCCCAAGCCCAAGCAGAAGGAACAGCGCTTTCTCCATTTACTGAATTAGAAATTGAGGTTTAATCTATACGAATTGATTTTGGGCCATCCGCCTCATTTCACTATCGCTCATTTGGCGGTCGCTATGCTTCGTGGCTCGCTGATCGCTCGGCCGCTACGTTCCCCCTGAAAATTCGGGGTTCACTTCGCGTCTAGCCTTTCGGCTACCACTTCGCAGCGCTTGTCCAAGCATTTATTGACGAATTTTCATTCTTCTTTTCTTAGGTCTAAAACTTGATTTTACACCTTCAATAAACTCATCGAATGTATCAAATTGACGTTTATAACTCAAGCCTATTCCTGTACGATTTTCACGCCCTTCCAATCCCTCATCAAGACTCTGATATGCCTTGATACTAAAGCGGCCATCAGGCGTGATTTTATATTCAATAGAAAAATCACCAGCCACAAATGCGCCGCCGGTTGCAGAAGTATTCGTACCACCTACATCTATATTACCGCCTATCGATACTATTAATCGATTATTGACAAAGCTATTCTGCAATAATAAATTCAACTCACCACCTGTTTCTGATGTTGTCGGATCTTCAAGAGAAGCTAAATCATAACGATTATATCCTATGTCAAAATTAATATCTGAAATAAAACCAAATTCACTGACAGCTTCTTGAAGCAGATCGGTTAAATACGTAGACAATTGAGTTGACAGAACTTCTGATAAAGTATTTACACCAATATCTACAGGGTTTGTATTAGCGAGACTACTCGACGCTCCCGAAGGAATAAAATTGCCGAGTACAATTAAGCCGAACACTTGTTGGTTTAATTCATTTTTATCCTGCTGTACGATACGAAGTTTACTCTCTACATAGCCACTGAGCGCAACATCTAATGAAGGAAAATCAATATCAAAAGAAATATCTGGCTGCAAGAGTTTTCCCTTCAGAATCATTTCGAGATTGACTTGAGTAGCACGTTTAGCCAGTTGCTCTTCTTCAGTAGTCGTCAAAAACTCTAATATAAAATTATATGGAGAAGTATTGAGCTTATCGTAATAAGCCTCAATAGCAATATCAGCATTATACGGATCGCCAGACCATGAGATCGTACCACCTGGCTTAACCGTAAATGGTTTTTTAATAAACTCTTGATAGGTAAATAAGTAATTCCCACTCGTTATTTCAAATTGTCCATCAATTAAAAAATCACCAAATCGAGTGCTTTGTATTCTGATATCACCATTGCCTCGGCCTCTGATAATATCGCCAGTCTGCTCATCAAAAATAATTGAAACTTCAGCTAAGGGATTTATATCGAGTGAAAGATCAAGGTTGACTCCTCGTATTTTTGTAGGCCCCGCTTCTTCAAGAAGTGTACTGTCAGATAGAGCATCACGATCTATAAACGTAATAAAATTGACTTCCTTTGTTTCAACCGTACTTGACACTGGTATAGAGATGTAAGAGCCAGCTCTAGAAGTAGCAGTTACATTTAAATCGACTTGATTGAATGGACCAACTGCCTCTACCACAGCAGCACCTAGTCCATAACCATAAAAGAGTTCGTTGTCTTCTTTGGTTGTACTGAGTCCTACGATTTGGTCCGTCCTTAATAAAGCATCAAGTCTAAAGTTGCGTAAGTTTTCGTGGCGTATACCTTTTTGTATCGGCGACATTGTAGCGACATTCCCCAACGAGTCACTTAACGTAAACGCACTAAAATCAAACCATTGATTATTTATAACAGCAACATCATTTGATATTGTATATGTTACTCCAAGTAAATTAACAAGAAGCGATGCATCTGTCAGTTTTGCAGTTCCTGCAATATTCTGTTTCTTCAAATCGCCAAAAAGCTCAACATTGGCATCGAGATGACCAGTTGTCCGACTAATATCTTTTGGTAGAAAATGTTCGAGAATTGAAAATGGATATTTTTTAATTGATACATCGAGCTCAAAACTATTTGCTGGATGACCTACAGTAGCAGCTTTAGCTGTATAAAACATACCACGACCATTTAAACGGCTATCCCCTTTAGATAAATTCAACAACAACGGAATAGGTTTATCTATAGATGACACCTCACTATTAATAGTAAGTAAGCCGTAATTTGTTTCTTGAAAATGAAAACTGTCTAAACGAACTTGAGCATTGATTCCTTTGAGATCAAAAATATTAGCAGCCATAGCATTGGCAGAAAGGTCAGCGCTGAAATAATAATTTTTATCAATGATAAAATCATTTAATAAATCCAAAGTGAAATTATCGACTTTCAGCTTAAGCCCTTTTTTATCCTTGGTACTACTGACTATGAGAGATTGACCACCTTGATTAGACAGCTCGAAATTTCGAGTTTCAATTGTTTTATTTCCAAATCGGATATAATTATCATTCGAGACAATCCAACGATCGCCATAGATATCAACTGCTGAACTGTCTAATCTGAGTTGGAATAAATTTTCAAAAAGTGTAAATTCTCCTTTCAAATTAATATCAGAAACAAAGTTTGTGACATTTGCAATGTTAAGTCCGAATTCAATCGAATCATTTACAACATTTGCCTGAATTTCGGCTGACGGCAAAACGAGTGAACTATCACCTATAATAGCATAAGCTGTACCTAAGTTTGCCTTAAACAAGCGTCCATCATTTTCGCCATTGAGATAAATACTATCTATCTCAACACCTGCAATCTTTAAAGCGCCTACTTCAGCACCTATTAAAAACTGACTCGTTCTAGAATTAAAATTACCAACTGCTTTTGCATCTCGAATAGATTCAAGTTGACCAGTTGGAAACAATGTAAGTAAAGAGGTTGCTTCTTTTATTTGTATATCAAATGAAACATCTTGAGGTGGAACAGGGTCAGCAGCTACTTGTCTAACAATGACACTGCCATCATAGAGTGTATCACGAATAGTTTTATTCGGATTTATATTGAGCCTTTTGGCATAATTCGGATAATTCTTCTCAAAGAACTGCAAAAAGGCTCTCGGGAATAACAAAATATCAAACTCGCCTTTCAACTCTGCTTGGGCTAAATCACTTGACAAAGAAAGGGAGCGCCCAACAGGCAATAATTTAGAAACAAGTAAAATTGAATCTAAACTTAGCGAAAACGTATCTCGGTAAACTTGAAGCTCAGATGCAAACGCAGATCCTATAAAGTTATCGATCGTATTCCCTTCAAAATCAAGTTTAAACGTTCCATCTATTCGTAGATCCCGATCTAATAAGTTTAATGCCTTTAGATTTAAGGTATCGAGTTGAGCCGTCAAATCAAAAACAGGAATGGAATCTGTAAAATCAATAAGTCCTTCAAAATTAAATGCTACATTATCATCATCAATAGAAGCTGCTCCTTCAAAAAAGCCTTTGTCAAACGAACCATCGATGACAATATTTTGATACGTATAATTCTTAAACGTAAATTCTTGAGCGACTCCATCAAGTTTTGCATTCAACGTTTTTGGCGAGAGTCCTTTTCCTTTAAATCTTCCACTAAAGCTGAGATTCCCAAATTCAGTATTACCAGTCCATGCTGCTAAATCAAAATTCTCTACTGCTAAACCTCCAGAATACGTACCTAACTCTCGTCCCGCAGATTTTAAGTCAAGGCGCATATCATCAATACGAGCCAGCCCAATATCGCTTCTTAATGTACCATTTAATACAAAGTCAATCGGGAAGCCAATAAATTCACCAGAGAAATTGAGAATTCCCAATTTCTGAATTGAAGGCGGCAGCTTCGCGTTACCAATAATTTTTTTTAAATCATCAGAAGGGATCGCAAGCTTTTTGACATCTAAATCAAGAAACAAATCATCAGGACTTGTTAAGTCACGAGTACGTGCAGTTCCCTTAAATCGCAGCTGCCCTAGTTGAGCTGATACATTCTTACCGATCAAACGATTGACTTTTCCGTATATCCGACCATTTACTAAGAACGAATCATCTTTATGCGATTTAAAAAACGAACTCCTATAAATAGTTGGCGCAAAAGCAGCAATATCTTCTACAGCTACTCGACCATTTTTAAATCGAGCATCAAGGCGCACATCATCGGCAAACGTTTTAAATGCTGACCAACTTTTGTATGTCATTGTGAGCGTATCTGACACACTTGAACGCGGCGTCTCGAGATTGAGCCCATACAATAAAATACCGCGAGGCCCAACAGAAGCCGACTGCGCAGATAATTCTTCCAAATCAAACCCACGTTTTTCTTGGGCCCGAATCATATTGACAATTCCCTCCGTCGTTCCTTCAGAATGTACGAGGTCGTCGATATTAATTGCAATATCTGAAATATCAAGATCCGCAAAATCGAGCATTCGATCTGGCTGCTTCCCTACATTAAAATTTTCGAGTACAAAATGCCCTTTATTTATACGAGCCGTTTGTATCGAAAAATATGGAGCGATATAAGTCGAGTCAATGACTTGTTCTACTATGTGTTTTGTGACTGAATCAACAGCGACATTCGTTTTCTTTCCCTGCAACAACCGAATATCTGGTTCATTCAAAATCAATTGATCGAGTACAAAACGGCTACTATCGAGATCGATCGATGATATTTTTATTGTTGCGCTTGGCAGCCCAGCATATAATAAAAAAGCACTCGGCTGATTATCCAGTCTAAACGAAATATCAGACAGATAAACTGCATCAGCGAGTATTTGCATTTTTTTCTTCTTATCATCAGATGGGTCTTTCTGAGGACTGAAATAATCTATTAAAAACTGATGATTAAATCGATCTGCGCCAAGCTGCTTTTGCAAGAGTATGTCAGCTCCATCCAAAGTCAATTCCTCGACTTCGACTACACCACGCACAAGCTGCAGTAAATGAATATCAGCCTCTAGATGATCGACATAGGCGAGCGTATCATTTTGCTGATCAAGTAATAAAAACCCATTGAACTCGACACGATCAAAAAAATCGATCGCCACCTCATCAACTTGTACAGTTGTATTCAGCTCACTACTGAGATACGATGCAACTTGATCAACCGCCCAATTTTGTACTGCTGGAATCCTCAGCAGCAGCATTAAAGCCAAAAACAAGAGTGTCAGAACAAGCAACAATCCACTCCAAAATCGCAGCAGCCTAAAAGGCCACGACCGCTTGCGTGACGTTTTTTCTTGTGCCGTCTTTTCGTTGGAGGGTTCCATCTCTTGAGTATAC
Source organism: Saprospiraceae bacterium (assembly GCA_020631455.1). Classification (GTDB taxonomy): domain Bacteria; phylum Bacteroidota; class Bacteroidia; order Chitinophagales; family Saprospiraceae; genus JAHDHF01. Next base: position 3,010 of record JAHDHF010000061.1, on the reverse strand, counting down.
AAAAAAGTGTGCCTTTACACACACAAGATGCGGCACTTTTCGACCTTTTAGATAACCTTCACACATGATTATTGAGAATGCTCTCTTTGTGGGGCCATCCGCTACTCATTTCATTCGTAGCGGTCGCTATGCTGCGTAGCTCGCTGTTCGCTCGGCCGCTCCTAGAGCATTGCTCTACGTCGCGTCTGCTCGTTGTACTCGCACCACTTCGCAGCGCTTGTCCACATCATTATGTGAAGCTGTCACCCTATCAGGGTTCATTTCGTTTGTCATACTTCAAACTAGAATCATCTCAGCACTTTAGACTTTCATTGGCTGAGGGATAGAAGGTGTTGTCTGAACGAGCGCTAGCGAGAGAGTGCCGGATAGCCCGACCTGAACGAACGACGTGAGCGAGGGCAGCCCCTAATTTCTTCTCTTCACAAAAAAAAGCGTCAGCTGCACGAGACAACTGACGCTTTTCGATTCAATCAATCGGAGATTAATACTCCCAGAGATCATGCTCGTAATTAAAGATTTCGAGCTTGATTTTCTCACCTTCGAGAAGGATATCGAGACCAGATTTGTAATCTTGAATACGACGATCGTAGACGTTGCTCTCTTTGTAGATATAGCTACTAAAGAATCGCATTTCCATGATGTCTTCCCAGCTCATTCGCACAGCGTCATTCAAAGGATTGAATGCTTCTTTGCGTGCAAGGATGTTACGAAGCTCAGGATAATATGCCCAGAACATTGGCTGCTCATAGCGGAAATTACCATTATCATCGTAGACTTCTTTGAGCGGAGCGATACCGAGGATACGGACGAGCATCATTGAAGTTTCTTCGTCAAAAACCCAGTCTTCTTTCACACGAAAACGTTTGATGTCTTCTGGGTTAAATTCGTTGAATACAACTTGAATCTCTTCTTCGTATGTCTCTGGATCAAATGTGACTACTGTGTCGGCTGATCCGAGGAAGGAGCCGATTTCGTCTTCTTTGATTCTGATCTTAAACTCATCATCCATTGTGCTGTACAAGCTGATTTCGCCTGCTTCAGCAGCATCGAGAAGAATTGTGATGAACGGCTCTTTTGGATAAGCAAAAGGTTTGTTCATCTTTTCCCGTACATCGATCACACGCCAAATACGCTTTTGCCAAAAGACATCAGCTTCGCGAATGTGATCGTATTCGAGAATTTTGCGTTCTTGTACGAGGTGCTTGTCATAGATACCATCGCGTGGTGGATCTTCTTCTTCAGCTTCTTCGCCATCACCATCCACAGCGATTGGTTCGCCGCTTTCAGTTTTTTGAGCAAAGAGTGGAGATGCAACAAAGAATGCTGCAAAAAGCACGAGTGGGAGGAATTTGAGAGAGATCAGTTTCATCTGTATTGATTGTAATGATATCTAAACGATGTATATCGTTGAGTTATTATTTAATCTTAAAGAAGATTGATGGAAGTTTACGACCAGCGCTATCACCAGGACATTTTGCCTTGATGTTATCGTAATAGTACGTATCTCCTGGCTTGGCAGCATTGACAAGTTCTTTAGCTCTTCCAGCATAACGAGCTCCACGGTTAGGAGCTGATACAGGATCTTGACGCTTTGCTACACGCGTTAATTCAAATCCTTGCATTGAACATTTTGCATCAAACAAGAAATCTTTAAGTACTGCAGCAAGACCACCTTGAGCTTTAAACTCACCTGTACCCATTGAACCACCTTCTTTATTTGAGAGCATAGGAGTTGGATCAGGAATACGACGGATTTCGTAATCGAATTTAGCTGGCTTCATACCTTCAGCAGATATAGTAATTGATGCTTTGCCAGGTTTTGAAGGTTTCGCAACATATTTTCCGCCGCCTTTTTTTGACAAACCTAGATTTCCACTTCCATTTACTTTAATCTTCTGAGAATTGACACCAGCCACTGAGACAGAAACAGGATTATCCACACCTACATAGAAAACCTTCATCTTGTCAAGAGAGACAGCAACAGAGCGCTCACCAACTTCGTAAGAGAACTCTTTTTTGTACGTGTCGGTCTTTCCCGTCAATGGATTATTGACTGAGATGCTTGCAGTATATTTCTGCTCACCATAAGAAGACGGTGTTGCGGTATATTTCGCTACTCCATCTTTTACAGATAGACGGCTGCCATTAACACTGATGCTTACACCAGCTTGGCTTGATGATGCAGAGAGGAAGATATCAGCTTCATACTTATCTCCTTTGATGATGTATCCTTTCTTGGCTGAAGCAACAGGCTGAAATTTATCAAACTCGATAGTAGTTGCACCGATTTGGCTTGAGAGATAATTGATAATTGCAGACTCAGAGTTCTTTGCATCATTCTGGAATTTACTCAAAATCGGATAGCAAGCTGCAACTGGCATATAGCCAAATAACTCACGTGACCAAGGATTAGGCTTAGACCAATCTACTCCAGTAGAATCAACTTTAAGTGAGAGTTGATTCATTAATTTATCTACGTCTTCGTCTTTGATATTCGTACCCTCGATTTTCTTAGCTTTTACGCTTTGAATGAGGGCAACGAGTTTAGCACGAGTAGAATCAATGCGAGCACGAATTTCTGGGCCAATTGGTTTTTGAGCAGCACCAACTGCGCCATCATTACCATCAACAAAGAGACGAGTAGGAACCTCTTTGTCTTTAGCATTTTTTGGACGTCCTGCTTTAGCAGGATCATCATAGTCATCTGGATATAAGCCACCAGCTTCAGCATCTAATGTTTCACGAACTCCGTCAATGTAATCAACAAAATCCGCTACTATAAGCTGAGCTTCGGTAGAAGCATCATAAAGAGGCTGGTAAACTTTCTTCTTATCGACGGTTGCTTTCATGGATTCAAGAGACTTAGTATTCGCGTCTGCAAGTATTCCATTAGTCGTTTGGATACCGTCGTCAATTTTAAAGAAGGCGTTGATGATTGATGCTGATACGTTGAGAGCGAGCATCGCAGTCAGTACCAAGTACATCAGGTTAATCATCAGCTGCCGGGGTT
>JAHDHF010000060.1 GCA_020631455.1 Saprospiraceae bacterium | reverse complement strand
GCTGAGGCCGAGCGAACAGCGAGCCACGAAGCATAGCGACCCAAAGTGAGCTTGCGAACGACGGGATGGCCCATACTTTTTCTCTTCACATTTTGGGGATTGTTGATCGACAAAAAGGCTTTGTCTCGGTGTACCTTCGAGCAACTCAAAACAACTCCCCAAAAATGACTTCAATCAAGGTTTCATCAGCGCTCATTTCTGTTTTTGACAAGACAGGTTTGCCTGTTTTGCTTCAAGCACTCGCCAAGCATAATGTCACACTTTATTCTACAGGCGGCACGATGCGCGAGATCGAACGGCTTGGTTACGATGTGACGGCGGTAGAGTCGTTGACTGGTTATCCGTCGATTTTGGATGGTCGAGTTAAGACACTTCATCCAGCTGTTTTTGGTGGCATTCTTGCTCGCCGCGAAGACGCGCATCTCAAGCAGCTCAACAAGTATGAGATTCCGACAATTGATCTCGTCGTCGTGGATTTGTATCCATTTGAAGAGACGGTACGCACAACAAGTGACGAATCAGCTATCATCGAAAAAATTGATATTGGAGGTGTTTCGCTCTTACGTGCTGCAGCCAAGAATTATAAAGATGTCGCTGTGATCAGCTCGCAAAAGCAATATGAATCTGTAGCTCAACTGCTTGATGCGGAGGGGAGCTTGACTCTAGAGCAACGTCGTGATCTTGCAGTAGCATCGTTTGCGATGACGCGCCATTATGATTCTGCAATTGCAGGATATTTTGAAACGCAAACTGGCAAAACAGAAGGTTTTGCTCATCATTCGACTGAGAGAACGGTCTTGCGCTATGGCGAAAACCCACATCAGGAAGGCGCATTTTATGGCAATCTCGATGATGTGGTCAAGCAGATTAGCGGCAAGGCAATGAGCTATAACAATCTCGTGGATATAGATGCTGCTGTCAACTTGATGGCTGATATCGATGATTCGATGCCGAGTTTTGCAATTCTGAAGCATACAAATGCTTGCGGTGTGGCAAGACGTAGTACGGTCGAAGATGCGTACAAGGCTGCTCTTGCTGGCGATCCGATTTCTGCTTTTGGCGGCATTTTAATTTCGAATACAGAAATTGATCTCCAAGCAGCTGAAGCCATGCATGATCTCTTTTTTGAGGTTTTAATTGCGCCGAGTTTTGCTGCTGATGCGCTTGAGCTGCTGACCAAAAAGAAGAAGCGTATCATATTAGAATTGCGTGCAGCACCAAGCAATAAAACAATGTTTAAATCGCTGCTCGGTGGCGTCATTGTGCAAGATGTGGATAGCAAAGTCGATGCTGCTTCCAGTCTCACAGTAGCAACGAAGCGCGCGCCTTCAGATCAAGAGCAAGCAGATCTACTCTTTGCGAGCATTTGTGCCAAGCATCTCAAGAGTAATACGATTGCCTTGATCCGCGATAATCAACTGCTTGGAATGGGCTGTGGTCAGACATCGCGTGTCGATGCGCTCAAGCAAGCTATCGTCAAGGCAAAAGCATTTGGCTTTGACCTTCAAGGCAGCGTCATGGCTTCTGATGCATTTTTCCCGTTTTCGGATTGTGTCGAGATCGCCCACGAGGCAGGCATCACAGCAGTGATACAACCCGGCGGCTCTATACGTGACAAAGACAGCATCGCATTTTGTGATGACAACAATATGGCAATGGTGATGACGGGCACTCGCCACTTCAAGCACTAGATTTACAAGTATTATGATCGAACAATCAGCAGCATCGTATCTCGATGAGTTGAATGATGTGCAGCGACAGGCTGTGACACACGAGACTGGACCACTTCAGATTATCGCTGGGCCGGGATCGGGTAAGACGCGTGTCTTGACGTATCGGATATCGCATTTAATTAATTCTGGTGTCAAGCCGTGGCGCATTCTCGCTTTGACATTCACGAACAAAGCGGCTCGCGAAATGCGTGAACGTATTGACACAGTCGTCCCAGGTGGAGCGAATGGAATGTGGGCAGGTACGTTTCACTCATTGTTTGCTCGCTTGCTCCGAGTGCATGCTGATCGACTTGGTTATCCCAATAATTTTTCGATCTACGATACACAAGACTCTAGAAGCGTCGTCAAGCAAATACTCAGAGAAGAGCAGCTCGATCCCAAAGTGTACAACGTAGCTGCCGTAGCAGGTCGCATCAGTACAGCCAAGACGCGGATGCTCTCGCCAGAAGCCTATCAGCTCAATACAGAACTTAAAGAATACGACAAGCAATCGCGCCGTCCGTTGATCGGGATGATCTACGAGAAATATGTCAATCGCTGTAAGCGTGCAGGCGCAATGGATTTTGACGACCTTTTGCTCAAGATGTACGAGCTACTCGTCAAGCACGAAGAAGCCGCTGAGCAGATTCGCTCAAAGTTTGATCACATCTTGGTAGATGAGTTTCAGGACACCAATCACTTACAGTACGAGATTGTTAAGCGACTCATCAAGTACCCAGAGAGTAAAGAAAACATTTGTATCGTCGGAGATGATGCACAAAGTATTTATGCGTTTCGAGGGGCGACTATCAAAAACATTCTTGATTTTCAACGCGACTTTCCTGACACAACAGTTTTTAAGCTCGAGCAGAACTATCGCTCAACACACCACATCGTAGCAGCTGCCAATACGATCATCAAAAACAATCGTCGGCAGATTGAGAAAAAGATTTTCACAGATAAAAATATTGACGATGCTGAGAAAATAAACATCGTCAAGACGATGACCGATCAAGAAGAAGCCAAACGCGTCGCTGGCTTGATCGCAGAGCAAAAGCATCGTTATCACCTTGCCAATACAGACATCGCAATTCTGTATCGCACCAATAGTCAATCACGTCTCTTTGAAGAACATCTTCGCAAAAACAATATCCCGTATCGAGTTTATGGCGGAATGTCGTTTTATCAGCGCAAGGAAGTCAAAGACGTCATTGCCTACTTGCGTGTCATCGTCAACCCGACAGATGAAGAAGCGCTCCGCAGAGTTATCAATTACCCAAAACGCGGTATCGGGCAGACGACGATTGATAAAGTCAGCATGATCGCTGATCGCATGAATCGCCCAATGTGGGATGCAATGATGACAGCCGATCTCGGACGAGCAACTGCTAAAATTCGAGATTTCGTCAAATTGATTAAAGGGTTGCAATCAGTCTTGACAACATCTAATGCGCACGAACTGGCGGAGCGGGTCGTGCAAGCAAGCACAATGCTCTCGACGCTCAAGTCAGATACGACGATCGAAGGCATGGGCCGCCTCGAAAACGTTGTCGCGCTTCTTGACGGTATCAAAGATTTCGTTGAGCAAGATGATGTTGCCTATGTCGAGGGCGATGATCCATCCGATCGCTCGCTTGCAGCTTACCTTCAGAGCATTGCGCTACTCACAGATGCTGATGAAGAGAAAAAAGACACGCCTACGGTGACGCTCATGTCTGTTCATGCTGCCAAAGGACTTGAGTTTAAGTCGGTCTTCGTCACGGGACTCGAAGAAAATTTATTCCCAAGTGGAATGGCGCTCCAAGAGCGCAACGGCCTCGACGAGGAGCGTCGATTATTTTATGTTGCCATCACGCGAGCTGAGCGCTTTTTGACTCTGACGTACTCCAAGAGTCGCTACAAATTTGGCAATATGCAGATGAGCTCACCGAGTCGGTTTGTCTCCGAGATCAGCGACGAAAACATAGCAGCATCAGCCAATAGCTCGTCGCGAGTCAAAAGTGGTATTTCAGGCATGCCTAAGCGCAAAGTGCTCCGCGGAGGTGGCGCGTTCAAGGCTGCATTTACGCCACCCAAAGATTTCAAAGCATCGCCTGTGAGTGCGATCCAAGTCGGCTGCAAAATTATTCATCCAAAGTTTGGTGAAGGCAAAGTCCAGAGCCTCGACGGAAGTCCAGAAAACCGCATCGCTACGATTCATTTCCAAGACCTTGGACAAAAGAAGATTATGCTTCGATTCTCCAAGATGATGGTCGTCGAGTAAGAGAGTGACAATGAGAGGCCATCCGCAGCCTTCGGCTGCGGTCGCTATGCTCCGTGGCTCGCTATTCGCTCGGCTGCAGCGCTTCGCTTGCATCTGGCTTCATTGCATTTCGCCACCACTTCGCAGCGCTTGTCCAACACGTTTTGATGACGAAGCGTATCGAGAAAAGCGGCATCTGACAATCTACTTGACACAAAACACAATACAGCATTGTCTTTGCGCGTATGTTTGTCATGATGAAACAGATTGCCTTCATAATTCTACTTGCGCTGAGCGTTTGCCTGTTCTGTCAGCAACTCTTCGCTCAGTCAAAAAAAGAAAATTACCAAACCTTTAGAGCATCGATCGTAGCAGGAGCGAATGCAGCTCAAATTGATGGCGATGATCTTGCTGGCTTCAATAAGCTCGGTATCAGAGCTGGAGCAGAAGTCGGCGTACGCTGGCATCGGCTCTTTGAGTCAAGCGTCGGGATGTATTACAGCCAAAAAGGTTCAGCAAGCGAACTCTCAGCTGGCGGCACAGATCTTCTTGCTCGCTTTACGCTCAATTATGTCCAAATACCACTCATGGTCACGTATGATGATGATGGCTTACAGTTTGGAGCCGGGTTTAGTTATTCGAGATTGATCAATTCCAAAATCATCATACTCGGAGAGCTCGACGAAGCGCGCTCGGACTCGTATAGCAAAAACGATTTCTCCTTTGTTGCCAAAGGCGGCTACTTCATCAAAGATCGGATTGGCTTTCATCTCGGATTTGAGCGCAGCCTCGGCAATATCCTCAAGTCTGACGTCGAGCGCGAAGTCAATCGACTTATCTTCTTCACTGCCAGCTATCGTATCTAATGCAGCCCCTCATCTGTGAGGCCAACGGCAAGTCGCCACAACTCGGCTCAAACAATAAAATCGCGCCTAACGCGACTATTGTTGGAGATGTCATTTCTGGGAGGGATTGTACATTTTGGTTTGGAGCTGTGGTGCGCGGCGATGTCAATACCATCCAGCTCGGCGATCGAGTCAATGTGCAAGACAATGCGACAATCCATTGCACCTATCAAAAGACAACGACAATCGTCGGTGATGATGTGACGATCGGACATGGAGCTTGTGTGCATGGCTGCACAATCGGCTCGCGCGTACTTGTCGGAATCAATGCAGTCGTACTCGATGATGCAATCGTAGAAGACGATGTCTTGGTCGCGGCTGGAGCAGTTGTGCTGCAAGGCGCGCACCTCAAGTCTGGCGGTATATATGCTGGCGTGCCAGCCAAGCGAATTAAAGAACTCGACATCAAGCACACTGAAGGCACGATCTCACGCATCTCGCATGCTTATCCGAAATATGCTGCTTGGTTTGATGGCGTGTTTAAAGCCACAGATTCGTAGGAGAGCAATGGCACGGACAAGCGCTGCGAAGTGGTGGCGAAATGCAATGAAGCCAGATGCAAGCGGAGCGCAGCAGCCGAGCGAATAGCGAGCCACGAAGCATAGCGACCCGAAGCGCGATATGAAATAAGCGTGAGGGATGGCCCAAAAAGAAAACTCAAACGATCACGCGCCAGGCTTTGTGGAGCAGCTCGATCTCGCAAGGAGTCTCGCCGAGGAGTTCGCCATCAGCTTCCACGAGGATTGGCTCGTCGCTGTGCTCGATAGTCATGCGATCGGTGTTGTGGACGGAGACTTTTTCTTCTTTGACGAAGCTGCCATCGTAGAAGGTCGGCGTGAGGCTGAGCACTTTGAGCTTGGACATGGAGCGCGCGACAGTAATGCCCATCGTCTCGCTAAATGGATCGGCCGTAGGAGCGATCAAGAAGCCGCCGCCATTCCAGCGGCTCACACCAGCATTGATGGTGTAAAAATGATCGGTGATTTGTGTTCCGTCAGCGAGTTTTACCGTTCCTTTGGCGGGCTTGTAGCCTGCAAGACAACCAAGCACGAGCATCATATACATTGCTTTGCCTTTGATGAAGCGGCGCTTCTCGAGGGTCTGCTTGACGACGTAGGCATCGTAGGCGAGGCCTGCTACATTGACGAAGTAGCGGATGTGTTTTTTGCCTGCTTCGATGCAGGAGATCTTACCAATGTTGTGAAGTACGGATTCGTTTTTGACGATGGCTTCGATGCGTTTCCAAGGATTATTCTCTATGCCATGCGTACGCAGCCAGTCGTTGCCTGTACCGATCGGGACGAGGCATTGTGTGATCTCAGTGCTCGGAGCAGCTTCTTGCATCATGATGCCGTTGGCGACTTCGTGATTGGTGCCGTCGCCGCCTACGGCGATCACATAACGAGCACCGGATTCGATCGCAGATTTGGCCAGGCGAATACCGTCACCGAGCTTCTCAGTAAGGAGTGTTTTGACTTCTACGCCACGCGATTTGAGCTCAGCTTCGATCTTAGGCCATACTTTACCAGCTTTGCCACCTCCAGCAGAAGGATTGACGATTGCGTGCCAAATAGGAGTAGAATCAGACATGCGGCAAAGCTACATGATCTCAGCAAGTTGTAAAATGTGTCTTATCCAGCGATGGCGACGACTTCTGTCACTTCTGGGATCATACGCTTCATCATGCCTTCAATACCGCTTTTGAGTGTGACGGTGCTCGAGGGGCAACCACTACAAGCACCCTGTAGCACGACACTGACGACGCCTTCATTGTAAGAAGCGAATTCGATATTGCCGCCATCCATCTCAACAGCTGGTTTAACATATGTCGCGATCAGCTCTTTGATTTTGACAACGATGGCTGCATCGTCTTCGCTGTAGTTGATTGTGTCGTTTGACTTCTCTTCGGCTTTGGCTTCAGCATAGCCGTCTTTGAGAATGTCTTTTTCGCTCTCGATGTACTCTTTGATAAATGACTTGAGCTTGAGCATGATGTCTGCCCAATCGTAATTAAACTCTTTAGAGATTGTCACAAAATTGTTGCTGATATAAACGCCTTTGACGTACGGAAGCTCAAATAAAGCAGTTGCCATCGGCGACCATTCTTTGGCTGCTTCGGCATCTCTAAAGTCAGCAGTATTCTGCGCAAACAACATTCTGTTTGTTACAAATTTGAGCGTTTCTGGATTAGGTGTTTGCTCTGTGTACAATGTCACTGGATGCTTGACGGCTGTCTCTTGTGTCATAATCAAGGTTTCTTGTGCAAAGGTAACGACTTGCAGACTGTAGCAGTTCCATGTAGATCAATTAAGCGATGTCGTATTTATGTCATCAATGATTAGTATTAGGTAGGAGCTGCCCACAGCGAAGCTGTGGTCGGGCTATCCGGCACTCTCTCGCTACGCTCGTTCAAACAACACCTCCTATCCCTCAGCCGAGAGACTTTGACCTGAGTTCTTTGTTGGACAAGCGATGGGAAGGGGCGCGAAGCGCTCACGAGCGCAGCGGAGTGATGAGCGAACAGCGAAACCCTGGATCAGCGCGGTGCTGCTAAGTGAAACGAAGCAGCATGGCCCAAAAAATAAATTTGAGTTCAACTACAGAATTAGTATCAAACATTCCACAGCTGTCTAGAAGCTAATGAGAGTACGCTTTGTTGCGCAGAGTACCTTTGCTTGTACAATCCCCAAAAATGATGGAAGTCAAATTATTTTCTGGTACGGCAAGCAAGTATATGGCCGAGTCGATTGCTGATTTGTATGGGCAGCCGCTCGGTGAGATGCTCATCCAAAAATTTAGTGATGGCGAGATTCAAGCCAATATCCTTGAGTCTGTACGTGGCAAGTATGTGTTCTTTATTCAGAGTACATTTTCGCCTACAGACAACCTCTTTGAGTTACTGCTCGCGATTGATGCAGCCAAGCGTGCGTCAGCTGGATACATCACAGCTGTGATTCCGTATTTTGGCTATGCTCGACAAGACCGTAAAGACAAGCCGCGCGTCGCGATCGGCTCAAAATTGATCGCCAATCTGCTGCAAGCAGCAGGGGCCAATCGCGTCATGACGATGGAGCTACACGCAGATCAGATTCAAGGCTTTTTTGATATTCCTGTCGATCACCTCAAGTCTGAGGCGGTTTTTATCCCATACCTGTCGACTCTCGTTGATGAAGAGACGACTATTTTTGCATCGCCAGATGTCGGCGGCGTCAAGCGAGCACGTGATTATGCCAAGTACTTTAAGACAGATCTCGTCATCTGCGACAAGCATCGCGAAAAAGCCAATGAAGTCGCAGGCATGACCGTCATCGGAGATGTCGAAGGCAAAGATATCATCCTCGTCGATGACTTAATTGATACAGCTGGCACGCTTACACGAGCCGCTGATATGTTAATCGATCATGGAGCCATGAGTGTACGTGCCATTTGCACTCATCCGCTCTTGACTGGCAAGGCTTATGAGCGCATCGAAGCTTCAAAACTCAAGGAGCTGATCGTCACTGACACTTTGCCGCTCAAGCAGCAATCAGATAAAATCAAAGTCTTGAGTGTTGCCAAGCTCTTTTCGAGAGCCATCCGATTTACACATGAGCACCGCAGTATATCGCAGCTCTTCGTCAGCGATCAGCGCGCTCAAGCCTCTCTCTTTAAGTAGAGTCTTTTTTTGCTTTAAAAAAGCGTAGAATAAGACGAGAGATTATTCTATCTTTGCACTCCGTTTTTTGAAAGCGGGGAGAATTTAACTGTTATGGAAACTGTATCAATCCAAGGCCAAAAGCGCCAAGATATCAACAAAGCAGCTTCAAAAGCTGCTCGCCGTGAAGGTCTCGTTCCTTGTGTACTTTATGGAGGCAAAGAAAATGTACACTTCACTGTACCATCACTTGATCTGCGTGACATTGTCTACACTGGACGTTTCAAGATCGCGAGCATTGACATCAACGGAACGCCTCACCGTGCGATCCTCAAAGATGTACAAATGCATCCTGTGACAGATAATCTTCTTCATGTCGACTTCCTAGAGCTTGTCGATGGTCAGACATTTAAAGCTGAAGTACCAGTGCGTATCACTGGCGAATCAGAAGGCGTCAAAGCAGGTGGAAAGCTCATCGGTCGTATGCGTAAGATTCGCATCAAAACAACTCCAGAAAACATGGTTGACTCACTTGAGCTTAACGTAGATGGTCTCGCTCTCGGTGACAGCCGCCGTGTACGAGATATCGTAGCAGTAGATGGTATTGAGATCATGGATGCTGGTGCAAACCCAGTCGTCACAGTCGAAGTACCACGTGCGATGCGCTCAGCAGCGTCAAAAGCTGAAGGGGAAGCAACGGCAGAAGCAGCAGAATAAATTACCACTTATACCAAAACCATTCAATCTCCTTGTACGATTCAATCGTGCAAGGAGTTTGTTTTTTAAGGAAACAATTATGAGCCATGCTGCTCACGAAGTGAGCAGCACCGCGCTATCCGCGGTACGGTAGCCTAGCCGCCTCCATCCTGTCGGCGTCCGCTCACTGCGTTCGCGCCGCTCCTATCGCTTGTCCGAAGAAGCTGTAATAAATTTCTATGGCAAAGGGATAGAAGGTAGTGCGCAGCAGACTCAGAGACTGCGATAGCAGTGCGCTGAGGCCGAGCGAACAGCGAGCTGCCGAATAGCCCGGCCTGAACGAAGTGAAGGCGCCCCAAAACTATTCTTAAAGAACTCATTAACTCGCACGTACTCTCGAGCATAGAGTGTGTATTTTCGCGGACTTGTCATATAGACACTCTCGTATGAATACATTACTCAAGCAGATTGCAACCCTAGACGATTCACGTCCTACGTACATATTGACTTCCAATGCTGCTCTTCAAGAGTTGAAGCAGCTATCTAAATCAGGAAAAGCATTTGCAGCTGCAACAAGTGAAAAAAAAATCAATACATTTTCGCTCGTTGATCAAGGGCGACTTGTCGTGATGACGATTTGCCCAGATGCAAAACCACTTGGCAAGCAGCTCGAACTCTTGCGCCGCGAAGCATCAGCGGCCGTCGCGATATTCAAATCGTACAAAGCTTCTGATGTGCAATTTGTAGCGACTGACGTTTCAGAAGCTCAAGCAGCAGCGAGCATCGAAGGTTTCGTCTTGACGAATTACGAATTTGTCAAATACGTCACGCGCGATCAAGAAAAAAAATCGAGTCCAATAAAAGAATTGCATGTCCTCGATACAAGCCTCAGCCAAGCAGCTTTTGCTGAAACATCCAATTTACTCAAAGCAGTTTGTCTGACTCGTACGCTTGTCAATGAACCCTTAAGTTACTTGACAGCAGTACAACTCGCTGAAGACATTCAAGTAGCTGGAAAAACATTTGGCTTTGATGTAACTGTCTTTGACAAGGCTAAGATCGAGGAGCTCAAGATGGGCGGTTTACTTTCTGTCAATCTAGGAAGCTTTACGCCGCCTACATTTAGCATTCTAGAACATAAGCCAAAGAACGCGACCAACAAGCAGCCACTCGTCCTTGTCGGAAAAGGTGTCGTCTACGATACTGGAGGACTGAGCCTCAAGCCAACTGCCAATAGCATGGACTTCATGAAATGCGATATGGGCGGAGCGGCAGTCACGATCGGGATTGTAGCAGCAGCTGCGGCTAATAAATTGCCGCTTCACATCATCGGTCTTGTGCCTTCTACTGACAACCGCCCAGGAAACAATGCCTATGTGCCAGGAGATGTCATCACCATGCACAGCGGTCACACAGTCGAAGTCATGAATACTGACGCCGAAGGTCGTCTTCTCCTAGCTGACGCACTCAGCTATGCGAAGCAATATGATCCTGAGCTCGTCTTCGATTTTGCAACCTTGACAGGTGCAGCTGCTCGAGCGATTGGTCCTCACGGCATTGCAATGATGAGCACTGCTGATCGAATGCAAACGGAAGCAGTCGCCAATAGCGGCCAAGAAACGTATGAGCGTGTTGTTGAATTCCCGCTTTGGGAAGAGTATGGCAAAATGCTCAAGAGCGATATAGCTGATATGCGCAACCTCGGTGGCGCATCTGCTGGAGCTATTACAGCTGGAAAATTTCTAGAGCATTACACAGATTACCCTTGGATGCACTTTGACATAGCACCCGTGACTTACTTTCATGCTCCAGATGCATACAAAGTCAAATACGGAACAGGTACTGGCGTTCGTTTGATCTATCATTTCCTCAAAAACTATTCATCAGTAGCATAATGGCTCAAAATCGAAAAGTCAGAATCGGAATCACTTCAGGTGACATTAATGGAATCGGTCTAGAGGTCATTTTGAAAGCGCTTGATGATCGACGTATCCTCGAGCATTTTATTCCTGTCGTTTATATCTCGGCCAAGGTGATGGCCTATCACCGCAATTTGGTTGATCTCAAAGAGTTTGAGTACCAAACACATCGAGATGCCAGCAATCTTGACTCCAGTAAAGTCAATATCATCAATTGCTACGAAGATGATATCAAAATAACGCTCGGAAAAATCAGTCAAGAAGGTGGACAAGCAGCTCGACTCAGCTTAGATGCTGCCCTCGCCGATATAAAAAATGGGCAAATTGATGCCATTGTCACGGCTCCAATACACAAGAAAGCGATGCAGCTCGCAGGCTTTGAGTTTCCAGGACATACCGAGTACTTTGCTCATGCCTTTGAAGGTCGCGAAGCACTGATGCTCATGAGCAGCGACTCGATGCGTGTAGCACTTGCCACAGTTCATGTACCGATTAACAAAGTCGCACCATTAATTACGAAGGAGCGCATTCTGTCCAAGCTAATCACATTTAATGAATCACTTCAGCGAGACTTCGGCTGCCAAAAACCACGTATCGCAGTACTTGGATTAAATCCTCACGCTGGCGATGATGGCTTGATGGGATCTGAAGAAAAAGATGCGATTACACCAGCTATAGATGTAGCAAAACGAAAAGGCATACTTGCCTATGGCCCATTTGCTGCTGATGGATTTTTTGGCCGCAATCAACAAGATAAGTTTGATGGTATCCTTGCGATGTATCATGATCAAGGTCTGATTCCTTTCAAAGCATTTAGTAATGGCACTGGAGTCAACTGTACTACAGGCTTGCCAATGGTACGCACTTCTCCAGATCATGGTACGGGCTTCGATATCGTTGGCAAAAAGATAGCAGACGCATCCTCAATGCGTAGAGCCATGTATGCAGCCAAAGATATCTTTCTAGCTCGCGAAGATTACGACGACATGCATGCTGAGAAAGGTTTCTATGATCCAATCACAAATGAAGCTGACACCGAACTAGACAATGTCGATCAAGTCGTACCAGCAGATCAAGACCAAAACGAAGAATACGATTCAGAATAAATGGAGCAGCCCTGCCGTATAACTGTGCTCGGTACTGGGCATCTTGGTCGCATCCATTTAAAATGTATCGGACTGAGTAAGAATTGTACTCTCGTCGGTCACTATGATCCCAGTGAAGATGCACGACGTGCAGCAGAACAACTCAGCAACCAAGCTGCTGCACAATCTGTCGAAGAAGCAATCGAAGAAGCGGAAGCCGTCGTCATCGTAGCGCCGACTTTAGCTCATTTTGACCTAGCAAAGCAGCTCCTTTTAGCTGGTAAACACGTCTTTATCGAGAAGCCAGTCACGAGCACCGTAGAGCAAGCCGAAGAACTTATCAAGCTGCAAGAAGAAACCAAACTCAAAGTACAAGTCGGGCATGTCGAGCGATTTAATCCAGCCTTCTTGTCACTCGAAGGTCAGGCGATGCAGCCGCAATTTATCGAAGTACATCGCCTGGGAGGTTTCTCGATGCGTGGTACAGATGTATCCGTTGTGCTTGATCTAATGATACACGATCTTGACTTATTGCTGCATATTGTCGGGCAGCCAGTGACAGAGATTCATGCCAATGGCGTCTCCATCATGAGCAGTCAGCCCGATATCGCTAATGCGAGACTCACCTTTGCCAATGGCTGCGTCGCCAACTTGACCGCAAGCCGCATCTCCATGAAGCAAATGCGCAAAATTCGACTCTTTCAGTCAGATGCATATATTTCAATGGATTTTCTCGAAAAGCGAGCAGAGGTCTTTAAGCTCGAAGATCAAGCAGCGCCCGACGATTTTGTCGGCATCAATATGCCGATCGAGACCGCCAAGGGTCAGCGCCACATACACGCTTGGCAGCCAGCTCCTCCTGAGGTCAATTCGATCGTTATGGAGCTCGACGCCTTTGCAAAATGCATTCGCAAAGATCAACAACCGCCCGTTACACTTCAAGCAGCTACGGCTGCACTCCGCCTCGCGCATCGCATTAATGATCAGATCACCGCACAACTATGAAACAAGTGCGGCATAAGGATGGGAGCGGGCAGCACGTAAGTGCTGAGACACAAGGCGCAGCCGCAGTGGCCGAGCGAGTCGTGCTGAGACATCTCGACACTCAGAATTATTTGGGGCGTCCGCTCCTTGTGCGAGCACGCGTCGCGGCGGGCTGTGCAGGGTTCGCTGTTCGCTCATCCCTCCGCTTCGCTTCGGGAGCGCCGAGGCGCCCCTTACCATCCCTACGCCTTTCTCCAATAGTAGATGCAAGTACGATATTTGCGGTGATGTCGAGTGGCTCAGTGCGTCTCTACGAGCGAGCCGCGGACAGCCTGACTCAGCAAGCAGCTTGGCTGCTAGCTGTGGGTGCCCCAAATACAAGAATAATTCTATGAAACGCATTTATTTTTTTATTTTTTGTCTACCGTTTTTAATAGTTAGCTGCGATACATTCGGCGATCCTGTCGAAGTGCCGAGTTACATTTATATCGATGATATTCAAGTCAATCCATCAGCAAGTCAAGGTACAGCAAGTGATGCGATCACAGATGCTTGGGTCTTTATTGATGGCGAGGCAGTTGGGGTTTTTCCGCTGCCAGCTCGTGTTCCTATCCTAGCGAGTGGCACAGTAAATCTCGAAATTTTTGGCGGCATTAAAGAAAATGGAATTGGAGCATCGCGTGATGTGTATCCATTTTTTAATAATTATGAAATAACATGGTCGCCTACGCCTGGTCAAGTCGATACAATTAATCCAATATTGACATATAATCCGAGTACACTTTTTAAAGTTATCGATGGCATTGAAGGTAGTACGATTTTATCTGTAGATTTAGATGGCAATGCTGCTACATCAGTCTCGTCTACTCCGACAGATATATTTGAAGGTGCTCGTAGCGGCGAAATAACACTCACAGATGCAGATAATGTTTTTGAAGTTGCATCAAGTGCTTCGTACATTTTACCAAATGATGGTTCTGCTATTTATTTAGAATTAAATTACAAATGTGATATTCCGTTTCAAATTGGCTTAGAGCATACTCGAAATTTTGTGCCAGAGAAATACTACAAACTCACACTTGATACTAAAGAAGAATGGAATAAAATATACATCAGCTTTGATAATGATACGCCTGTCTTGCAAGCTGATTCGTATCGTCTTATTATGAGAGCGGCCAAAGATGCGGATGGTTCTACTGCTAAGATTTTTATTGATAACATTAAAATCTTGACGTTTAATTAAGCATGGCTTACGCGCGTACACGAGGAGTCATGACTTTACTCGCTGCTGATTATTTGGCAGCTATGCTCTCGTGGGCGTTATTCTTCGCGTATCGGAAATTAATTGTAGAAGGAAAAGAATTTGAGACTTCTTTATTTCTTTCAGATGATAATTTTTATCTCGGTATCATTTTAATTCCGATTGGGTGGATTTTGCTCTATGCTATTTTTGATTCTTACAAAGATATTTATCGTGTATCTCGATTAGCTACACTTGTCAAAACAGCTTTACTCTCTTTCTTTGGCACAGTTGTTCTCTTTTTTGTTTTGCTCATTGATGATATTGTATCGCAGCCAACCTTTTATATAATTTCATTTATTGTCTTATTTGTCTTGCATTTTGTTGTAGCAGGTTTTGTTCGCATGGTTGTTTTGACAAATGCAAGCAGGCGATTGAAAAGCGGAAAGGTATTTTTTAATACACTTCTTATAGGTGGCGGACAAAAAGCCTTTGATTTACACAAGGATATCACAAGTCGCCCGAAATCGCTTGGCTATAATTTTGTCGGCTACATTAATATAAATGGAAAATCAAGTAAAGCACTTGACAAGGAGCTGCCGCGACTCGGTCGCGTAGAAGATATTTCTCGATTGATTAAATCGCATCATGTCGAAGAAGTCATCATCGCGATGGATGAGCAAGAGCAGTCAAAGCTGCAAAGTATCTTGACGATTTTATTTGACTTTGATATTTTAATTAAAATCATCCCTGATATGTATGATATCATGCTCGGTAAAGTGAGTATGAATCATGTCTTTGGAGCTGTTTTAATTGAAATTAAATCTGAGCTCATGCCGCTATGGCAACGCATTATCAAGCGTTGGATTGATGTTGTAGTTTCGGGTTTGGCATTGTTATTCTTATTGCCGCTTTTGTTATTTATTGCAATACGTGTGCGCTTTTCTTCTGAGGGACCAATTTTATATAAGCAAGAGCGAATTGGACTTAATGGAAAGCCATTTGATATTTTGAAGTTTAGATCGATGTATACAAATGCGGAAGACTTGGGCCCGCAACTTTCAAGCGATCATGATAATCGTATTACGCCTTGGGGAAGAATTATGCGTAAATGGCGCCTTGACGAATTTCCGCAATTTTGGAATGTACTCAAAGGCGATATGTCACTAGTAGGCCCGCGCCCAGAACGACAATTTTTTATCGACCAACTTGTGGAGCGTGCACCAAATTATCGGCAGCTCTTAAAAGCGCGCCCAGGAATCACGTCTTGGGGTCAAGTAAAATATGGCTACGCAAGTAATATTGAAGAAATGCTGCAACGCTTAAAATTTGATATTCTCTACATTGAAAATATGTCACTGCTGCTTGATATTAAAATACTGTTTTATACAGTCCTTGTTTTAATACAAGGAAAAGGAAAATAAAATCGTATTTTTTTTGGACAAGCGCTGCGAAGTGGTGCTGAATGTAATGAAGCAGATGCAAGCGTAGCGCAGCAGCCGAGCGAAC
>JAHDHF010000059.1 GCA_020631455.1 Saprospiraceae bacterium | reverse complement strand
TACGCTGTAATGTGATACTGTCACCCATTCAGGCTGAATAGGCTGAGGGATAGAAGGTGTTGTCTGAACGAAGCGCGACTACAAGGAGCGCGGAGAGAGTGCCGGATAGCCCGACCGCGAGTGTAGCGAGCGGCAGCCCCACATGTACATCATGAGAGTTTCGATTCTTCAAATTTTGATTTACTTTTAGTTTATGATATTCTCACTCCTACTCTACTTTGTTATTCTTCTAGTCAGTTTATTGTTGATTATCGTATTAGTCGGATTCTTTTTGCCGCAGACATCACGCGTCTCGCGCTCACTTGTGATTAAAGCGCCCAAAGAGACACTTTTTAATCTAGTCAATGATCTTAGAGAATGGGAGAAATGGTCGCCGTGGTACTCGATAGATCCAAATATGAAGATCACCTATCACAATGGTGGTGTCGGCAAAGGCGCATCCTACTCATGGACGAGCGATCACAAGCGGGTTGGATCAGGCAGCCTTGCGATCACCAATACGACTGATATGGATCGGATCGATACAGAGCTCAATTTCACTGGTCAAGATCCAGGGCAAGGCGAGTGGCATTTTGAAGAAGTCTCAGGCGGCGTCGAAGTCACTTGGGTAATGAATGCAACGATGGGAGCTAATCCTTTGAAACGGTATTTTGGGTTACTCTTTGATCGGATGCTTGGACCACAATTTGAAGAAGGCCTTCGCAACATAAAACGAGAAGCAGAAGCAGCTTAATATCAGCAGTTTTGCTAAACGAAGAAAGCCTGCTGCTCAAATGAGCAGCAGGCTTTCTTTTAATTTGGGGATGATTTAAGAATCAACGACCTCTGACAAGCTCTTTATGCTTAATGAGCTGCCTACGGAGCGACTCTATAGCATTATCTACAGATTCTTCAAATGATTTGGCAGTATCACTTGCATGGAGTTTTTGTCCAGGTATATTCAGCGTTATTTCGGATACTTTATCTTTTACTTGGCCTGAGTTTTCGAGTTTGAGGATCACGTCTGCATCAATAATGCGATCATAAAACGTCGTCAATTTATCAAGACGACGATCGATGAATTCCAACAATTTTGCGTCGGCATCGAAGTGAATTGATTGAGTTTGTACTTGCATATACTATTAAGTTTAATCGTGAAAAATTAGGTTCTATTCATTTTCTGCGCCACCACGCGGGTGAGCAGTTTTGTATTGGCGTTTGAGTTGTTCGATGTTGGTGTGTGTGTACACCTGTGTGGCTGCTAGGCTCGCATGACCGAGCAGCTCCTTGACCATCTGCAAGTCTGCTCCACGCTGCAAAAGATGCGTCGCAAACGAATGCCTCAATACATGCGGGCTGAGATTCGTCTGAGTGGCGACGATTTCGAGATAGCGTTTGACTTTTCGGTATACAAACATCGGATACAAGTTGCTTCCTTTATCGGTAACAAGCAAGTGCATATTTTTGGTTTCACCAAACTTTTCTTTCTTTAATTTCAGATAATTCAAAATTAAAGTCTCTACCTCAGGCAGAAGCGGCAATAATCGTTGCTTCCGTCGCTTGCCAAAGATGAGGATTTGCTTGTTCTCAAATTGGATATGCGCTTCTTCTATCTTAATCAGCTCAGCTCGACGCAGTCCGAGTGTATAGAGCAGCTCAAGGAGCAAACGATCGCGCTGACCGGAAAAGTCTGCTCCGAACTCAACATGCTCAAAGAGATTTTCGAGAGCTGATTCTTGTACAAATGTTGGTAGGCGCTTAGGTAATTTTGGTGGCAGCACCGCGCGAGTCGGATTGGTCTCGATGTGACCATTGAGCCGCATAAACTTATAAAGCGATTTGAGCGTGGAGAGCTTTCTTCTGACCGTGCGCTCAGCAATGCCAGCTTGTATCAGCTGCACAAGCCAGGAGCGTATCATCGGAGCGCTTGCTTCTCCTAGAGATGAAATCTCAAATTGATCGGCAAGAAAGTCTTCAAACTGCCGCAGATCAGTCAAATATGCCTCGATCGTGTGTTCGGAGGCTCGCTTCTCGTATCGCAGGTATTGTTCAAACGTCAAAAGGCGCATCATCAAGACCCAATGTACGGTATCTTGATGATGCGCCCTTGCGGCATTGCTGCCAAAAATTCGGATGTTTCAGTCGACTATCCAAAAAGCTCACGCTGCATCGAATCACGATACGCGGCTTTCTGAATCTCGTGGCGACGCTCTACCGAAGGCTTTGTAAAGTGCTTACGGCGGCGAAGCTCTTTAAGCGCACCACTGCGCTCAAATTTGCGCTTGTATTTCTTGAGTGCGCGGTCGATTGATTCAGAGTCTTTTACTTCAATTACGAGCATATGCTGTCGATTTCAATTGTTAGGGCTGCAAAGATACACAGCTTTTGACATATTTGCATAGCTCATTTTTGATCTTTTTACGGTGTTTTTTAGGGCCATGCGCCTACGGCGCACCGCGCTGATCCAGGGTTTCGCTATTCGCTCATCACTCACTATCGTTCGTGAGCGCTACGCGCCCCTTCCCATCGCTTGTCCGACTCAACGATGTTACACTGCCACCCCTTCAGGGTTCTTTACGCGTATTACATTTCAAGCTAGAACAATTTCAGCCCTTCGGGCTTTCTGTGGCTGAGGGATGGTAGGTGTTGTCTGAACTCAGCGAAACGAATGAAATGAATGGAGCTGAGAGAGTGCCGAACAGCCCGACCGCGAGCAATGCGAGTGGGCAGCCCCAAATACAAAACCCGCTTATCTCGATGAGACAAGCGGGCCTTGATTATGTGAGCTTGAGATTATCGTCGGGTGATGACGATCGTCTCTTGAGCACGTGATTTACGATTACCGACGATGATGCGGACTGTATTTTTTCCTTTATCAAGTGGAACTGTAAAAGTCAAAACGCCTCGTCTGAATTTCGTGTCCTTGACAACATCACCATTGAGCAGTACTTGAATATCTTTAGTATCAGATACATTTTTGAGTTGTGCTTGTATAGCGTATGTATCTGCTGAAGTCGTGATTTTGCTCTTGACAGGGCGCAACAACTTGATACTCGGTGTAGCAGGAGCTGGCGTGCTAACTGAACCTTTTTTACCATCGCCAAATTTGCCACCCGTAGTCGCACCTGTGCGACCTGGAGTAGAAACTGGTGCACTATTACCAACAACGAGAGTCGTACTTGCTGTTGCACTTCCGCCTGATGTAGAAGCTGTCACTCGAATAACATTGTTGCCAGAAGCTAAACTCGTCAAGGCGATGTTCATACGTTTTGTACGGCTATCCCAAGTAAACTTGTTGTAGCTTTTGCCATTGACTGATACTTTGAGTTGCGACTTAGATGTCACATTGGTAGTAGCAGCGATGACTGTATAGCTATTTGAAGTAATCGAAGTTGGCGTAGATGCTGGCTGTACGATTGACACTCCTGGACGTGAAGGCACAGGCGAAGGAGTCGGCGGCTTTGGTACAGAAGGGCTAGGATTAGGCTTCGTCTTCGTGATGTACTTGATCTGTACTGCGTCAGATGATTGGCCATCATTGTTCTTAGCTGATATACGGACTGTGATCGTCTGGCCGGCTTTGAGTCCAAATACATCAGCTTCTACTCGTGTGCCCGACATCTTCCAAGATGTAATCGGACGTCCGTTTGCTTCGACTGTTACTTGATTTGAAGTTGCATTCAAGATATTCGCCGTCACGCGAGCTGTACTCGATTTGACGATTGCAGGATTTCCGACTGGTGTCAAGATATTGACACTCGGTGGCATTGGCTGCGGCTTGTCCTCTTGGTAGATAAAGACAGTCGTCGCACTAGCTGATCCTGCTGGAGTCATTGCAGAAATAACAAGTGTATTGCGTCCTGGAATAAGTCCAGTTACATTGCTCGTAAAGCTGCCAGTAGAAGCATTGTAATTAAATGCTTGCGGGCGGCCATTGACTAAAAAGCGAATCTGACCTTTGCTCGTCACGTACTTGACCTCAGCTGAAATCTCGCGTGTAGGTGTTTTGATCGTTGTAGGAGAAGTCGCTGGATAGATATAGCGTACAGTTGGTTTCTGCATCGTAGGAGCAGGCGTCACTGGCGGCTTTGTCGGACGAGCTTCTTGTATAACTACAGTAGAAGCATTGTCAGAACCTGCTGTGTTTGTAGCAGAAATAAGCATTGTATTGCGCCCTGGAGTCAAGTTGACTGTGGCAGAGAATGATGACCCATTTAAGTTGAAGTTATTTGGGCGGCCATTATTCGTGAATGTTACTTGACTCTTGTTCGTTACATTCTTGACTGTACCATAAACTGTAACAGTCTTATTCGGTGTTGACAATGGATTGTCTCTCGGACGATCAATTGTCACAATTGGCTTCTGCTCAGTAACACGCGGCTTATACACAAGTGTCACGTTACGGCTGTCTTGACCACGATCGTTCGTAGCAAGAATGCTTACAATATTATTGCCTTCGTTTAACGTGACATTCGCACTCAACTGGTCTGTAGCTGAGTTGTAGCTAAAGTCATTTGACTGACGACCATTAAGTGTAAATGTGATATTACTCTTACTTGGAACATTTGTAACTGTGGCTGTCACCATAGTAACGGCTGACTGACTCACAAATGGATTCGTCGTAGGGCGAGTGATCGTGACACGAGGCGGCTGTGTCACTGTACCGCCTGGCGTAGAGACAGGAGCTGAGTTGCCTTCGAGGATTAATGTTGAACGATCAAGTGCTTGTCCTTTGTTATTGCGAACTTCGATTTGATACGTATTGTTGCCAGAGTTGAGCGCAACATTTGATACAACACGACCTGTCACTGGATCAAACGAGAAGTTGGTTGTCTGACGACCATTGAATGTGACGCGTACATCATTGCGGCTTGTCACATAACGCGTGACCGATTCTACAGCTAGATTGCTCACAGAAGTGCGATACGGATCTTGTCGCGGATTGATAATCTCAACTTGAGGACGATATTGCGAAGTTGTCGGCGGATTAGGCACAGGATTGCTCGGTGACTCATACGGGTCAAAGAGGATCGTGACACTTTCGCTGTCGCTACCGGAAGAATTATTCGCAGAGACTGAGACCGTATTTGATCCTGGCTGCAAACGAATGTCAGCTGTCAGTTTATCACGGTAGCCGCTGTACGAGAAACTCGTCATTGGGCGTCCATTTACAGATACTGTGATATCGTCTTTGCCGCTTACATGCTTTACAGTAGCGATGACTCGAGTACGATCAGTACGAGACGTAAATGGATCACGGTTAGGCGTTGTGATGTCAACGATTGGAGCCTGCGGGCGTGACGGTGTCGTACTTGGCTGAGTCGGTTGCGGACGTGGATTTTGATTGTACACATCCCTTGGCTTATCATCTTTTCTTCTTCCTGGATCAAGCTTCCAACGGAACGTCAATGAAGTAAAGTGATGTAAATCATTATTGCCAGATAGGTTTGTGCCATATTGCTCAAACTGCTGCCCATCATACAAGTCAGTACCAGTAAATGTCAACTTATGCTCTAAGCCAAGCTCAAAACGCGGAGATAATTGATAGCCAATATGAGCTCCAACGTAAGGGGTAAAGTCAATCTGTGGGCCATCATTGTAGCCATCGGCACGTGACTCAAACTCATCGTCTTGTAGCAGATCAATTTCCGCACAAATAAAATCCTTGCCTAAAGTGGTATCAACTGCAGCCCAGTTGTATGATGATCCATCGAGTGCTTGCTGATCTGTCAAACTGATATGCGCATTAGCACTAACACCTCCAAAACCTTGGAGCGTCCAGCCAGTTCGTTCGCGAAGGCGGTTTGCTGTTAAAATGAGTTCGAGACCTGCTTCTCCTGAATGTGTCTTATGGTTGTGGAAGACGCCTTGCTCAACACCGCCAACAAAATAATTATTTGCAGCATTGTACGTTCCATTGAGTGCTGGATTTAGAGCTGTATTGTATGAACGTTCTAAGTCTTGACCACGAGTTTGTGTATACAAAAGTCGCGCTCTCCAGTCGAGAGCTAATGCAGAACCAGATTTACCAAAGATCTCTTTACCTAAAGTCAAGCCAAGTCCCCAGCCGAGTTGGTTGCGGACATCGCTGCTTTGATAGGCGAGCCCTGGCTCAATACCAAGAACCCACTTTTTGTCATTGTAGTATTTGACATCATAGTCAGTAAAATTATCTGAAATGACATCAGACTCAACAGAGACCTTTTGTGCGACTGCTTCTTGACCAAATGCCATTAGAGCTATCGCTATTGCGAAAATTGAAAGGAGCTGTTTCATGAGAGTAAAGTTTAGGGGTGATAGTTTGGCAGTTTTCTTCTGTCTTGTATAAGTCATGTACTGTGCCAAGCGATTTGACATATTCTGGATTTTCGGATTTCAGATCAAACAAAATCTAAATGCTGATTGTCTTTAAGTCATATGACGCTTGAAAAACCTAGAAGAAACAGTCGTTTTGAAATTATTTTGCTTGCACTGTGCATTAAGAGATGTTTAACGATTATTGTGCAACGTCAAGCAGCTTAAAGGTTGATTTCATCTGCTCATGCAAATCATTTGCTGCTACTTGGGCGGCTTGAGCATAATCTCCACTCACATCGGCGAAGATGATTCCGCGAGATGAATTGACGATCAAGCCGCCAAAATCAGTCAAAGCAGCCTGTGCTACTGCTTGAAGACTGCCCCCTTGCGCTCCTACGCCTGGCACTAAAAAGAAATGCTCAGGAAATGTAGAGCGGATCTGCGCCAAGCCTTCGGGTTTGGTCGCTCCAACTACAAACATCATATTATCGGATTGTCCCCAAGAGGCACAACGCTCCAGAACAGTTTCATAATTGAACTGCCCGTTTTCATTTTTAATTTGTTGAAAATCTTGGCTGCCTTGATTGGATGTCAAGGCAAGGATGATCGACCAACAACCTTCGAAATCTAAAAACGGCTGAACTGAGTCCCGGCCCATGTACGGCGCTATGGTCACAGCATGAGCTCCGAGCTGCTCAAAAGCGGCTTTGGCATATTGACGTGATGTATTGCCGATGTCGCCACGCTTAGCATCTAGTATGATGAAGTGATCGTCTCCAATGTACTTGATTGTTTCTTCCATCGTACGCCACCCATCCGATCCACAGACTTCGTAAAAAGCAGAATTCATTTTATATGAAACACACGTATCACGAGTAGCGTCTATAATTGCTTTATTAAAATCAAGCTGAGATACACCGCTCGGCAAACGCTCAATATCTGAATCTAATCCTACGGATAGATATGATTGTTTTTTTAGAATTGTGGCAACGAGTTGTTCTCTTTTCATATCTCAGAAATTGGCTGCAAAGATGCACGAAATGAATTGATCTATTCTTGTGATTTATCAAGATTACTACTTGCAAAATCGTGGACAAGCGCTGTGAAGTGGTAGCCGTAAGGCTAGACGCGACGTAGAGCAAGGCTCAAGGAGCGGCCGAGCGATCAGCGAGCCACGTAACATAGCGACCGCGTGAAGTGAAACGTAGCGCGGATGGCCCATTATTCTATTTCATTTATCAATTATGAGCCGCGACTATCAAGTATCTTGCGGGTGTGAATGTTGCAAATTTTATAGCGCGTCGTGTGATCACTGGCGGGCTCAGTAAAATGAGTTCAATTATCGTGTGGCTTGCTGTCGGTACGATCGCCTTGAGTGTGTCGGTGATGATTATTTCGACGTCTTTAATTGCTGGATTTCAAAATACAATTACTGAAAAAATGTTTGGCTTTTGGGGACATATTACTGTGCGCCATATTGACGAAGCTGAAAATTATGAGACGAAACCGTTTGTTCCTGATTCGATGATGTTGAGTCGAATTCATGACATTCAAAATATTCCGTATATATCAGAAAATACAGTTCTTGGTTTTACTATTAAAGAAGATGCAACATTTGAAACGAAGGGCGGCATTAAACATATTCAATCGTACGCAGTCAAAGCTGGAGTGATCAAATCTGGCGAACAAATGGAAGGCATCGTCCTGAAAGGGATAGGGGAAGATTATAATTGGGACTTTTTGAATCAATATATTATTGATGGAAAAGCCCTCGATGTTCAGACCGCAGAAGCAGGTGAAGGAATTATTATTTCGCAAACTACTGCGCAGCGACTTCTATTAAATGTCGGTGATAAATTTACTGCTCATTTTATTAAAGATCAAGATCAACTTGTGCGACGTTTTCAAGTAACTGGCATTTACAATACAAGTCTTGAAGAATACGATCGCAAAATTGCTTTTGTCGATATTCGTAAAATACGACAACTCAATAATTTTGATTCTACTGAAGTAAGCGGGCTTGAGTTATTTGTCGATGACATGGCTGATCTCAAGCCTATTGACGAATATATTTATTATCAAATTTTGCCGCCAAATTTATATGCTGAAACGCTCATCAGTCGCGAGCCTAATCTATTCGGCTGGCTTGAGCTTCAAGACACAAATAAAGTTGTCATACTTGCATTGATGATTATTATTGCGATCATCAATATGACGACTTGCCTTATTATTTTAATACTTGAACGCACAAATATGATTGGCATTTTAAAAGCACTTGGCGCACGCGACATGAATGTCCAGTCGATTTTTATGTATTACGCGGCATATATCATTGGTATTGGATTATTCATCGGCAATATTCTTGGACTTGGACTTTGTTGGCTTCAAGATACATTTCAATTTATCCAACTTGACGAGACCGCTTATTATGTTTCGTCGGCGCCAATTGAAATTAATTTTTGGACAGTACTCTTGATTAATATTGGCACATTAATTACTGTTTTAGCTGCTTTATTCTTGCCGAGTTTAATGACTTTATTTATTACGCCGCTTAAAGCGATTCGGTTTGATTAATTTTTGAATATTGGAACATACAGCTCGCAATGCTCGCTGCACCGGGCTATACGCAGTACGGTAACCTAGCTTTCATTTTCTAGCAAGGGGCTTAAGCCCCTTGCTAGAAAAAAGAAATCCGCTCGCAAGCTCGCGCTGCTTCTATCCCTTGTCCAAACATTTTTGAGAGCATCTCATTTTATAATTATGGATTTAGAAAGTGCTTTTAAACTCGTCAATGGGATTGTACTCATTCCTTGGATATTGATGTGGGTCGCGCCTCGTTGGAACATAACTCAAGGCATTCTCAATTTTGGATTATTCTCATTATTGATGGCTGTTCTCTACCTCGTATGTTTAATACTTTACTTAGGTGAAGGCGGCGGCAGCATGGGTTCTATTGCTGATTTATCGACTTCGTTTCAGCATCCAGGCATTGTCTTGCTTGCTTGGATTCATTATTTGAGTTTTGATCTCTTTGTTGGAGCTTGGATATTACGAGATTCGCAGAGATGCGGCATGCATCATTTAATCGTGCTACCCTGCTTAATCTTTAGTTTAATGCTTGGTCCAGTTGGTTTACTCTTGTATTGGCTGCTTAAAGGAATACTCAAAAAAGAATGGATTCTCATCAATTAGTATAAGATTGCAACTTAGACAATAAAGAATACTCTTGGATACTATAAGAATTCACACATTGAAAATTAGTGTGTAGTGAATCTCTGTTCAAAGAACTGTGTCGTTTACCCCTTTCAATATGTCGTTCAAAGGAAAAACTTCTGCTCCAAATACTCTAAGCATTTACTTGCAATTGTTTATTCAATTTGTAATTGCTTTTTCGCATGCGTTTTTCCGTAGTATTTCTAACCCTGTTCACTGCCGCTCTATTTTGGTCAAAAAATATTCAGTCGCAAATTACTATCACTGGCAAGGTATTATCTAGTGATCAAAAGCCGCTCGAATATGCATTGATAAGTATTCAACCTTTATCCGATCCATCTACAATTCTCTCTACCTCAAGCAATGAAATGGGAGATTTTGCAATCACCAGCAAAGCGGGCACCTATATACTCGCTGTACAAATGCTGAGTCATAAGACCTATAGCGACACACTCTTTTTTGATAAAAGTACAAGTCTAGATGACATTGTACTTCTCGAAGAAACTCAAGATTTAAAATCGATAGAGGTAACTGCCAAAATATCAACCATAGAAACACAACTAGGAAAACAGGTTCTCTTTATAGGTGAAGATATCTCTTCATCTGGGAGCAATGCAATAGAAGCACTTGAACAAGTTCCGTCTGTCACAACCACTACAAAAGGTAATTTGCAAATTCGAGGCAGCTCAAACGTAGTCATTTATATAAATGGAAAAGAAACACGAAGGAGAACTGAAAGCTTAAGGTATATTTCTGCAGAATCACTTCAAAAAATTGAAGTGATCACAAATCCATCAGCAAAATATGACGCAGAAGGAGTTGCAGGTATCATCAACCTAGTCTATAAAAAAGACAGGTGGGCTCAACTGAAACTTGGCGCGATGCTTAACTTCTCTATTCCTACAAATCCACTATTGATTAATTCTGGTACTGGAGTAAACCTAAGTGTGAATAAAAACAAAATATCAATATTTACAAATATTGCGTTCGATATAGATCGATACAGAGATGATATTAAATACTCTCGAGAAACTCCGTTAAGACAATTGTACTTATACAAGAATGATTTAGCGCTTGAAGGGAAAGGAAATACCTTCGAAGCGAATTTAGGTATTTCTTATGAGCCTAACGAAAGTTTGGCGACAGAAATTGAAATCAATTATCATAGATGGAACTTTAAGGAAACATCAAAACAAACCTCTACTTTTTATACACAGCAACAACCAGTCGAAGTATTTTCGACATCTAATCTTGACAATGAGCTAGAAAACGAGATTTGGGCTAATCTAGCTGTATCAAAAACAATATCACAAGAAAGCGAGTTAAATGCCTCACTGACAATAGGCGGAGAGATAGAATCGAACAATTTGGTAAATAATGACACTTTGAGTTCATCAACTAATATCGACCAATTTCTTACAAATTCTCTTGAATCAGAATCACAGCGATATTACCAAGGTAAAATTGATTTTGTTACTCCATTTTTTAAGCAGGGAAACCTTGAAATTGGAGCCAAAGTAGATTTTATAGATTATGACATTTTGCAAAATGCTTCTCTTCGTTCCGATTCGATAACATTACCAGTAAATGATTTCGAATTAAACATACAAAAGAGTGCGATATACTTAATCCAAAGCAACTCGTTCGAAAAGTGGGAGTACTCAACTGGCTTGCGCTTTGAACAATTCAATAGCACAGCTTTTCAAGCTTCAACTGACTTTGATTTTAAGCAAAATTATCTGAAACTATTTCCCTCCCTACAACTAAACTACTTTATTGACGGCCGTGATCATATTGTCGGGGTCAATTATACGCATAGAATCCAAAGACCTAGTTTTTTTGCACTCAATCCATATGTCTCCTACCAAGATCCGCTTAACCTAGAGACCGGTAATCCATCTCTTAATCCAGAATTTAGCCATTTAGTTGAGGTATTGTACAGTAGTGAATTTGAGAATTGGTCAATAAGTAGTACATTTTATCAGCGCTACACAATTAATAGTATTCAGGATCAAATTACTGAGCTAAATGGGGAGACAACACTAACATCACCAATAAATATCGGTAAAGAAGCTGTCACTGGAACTGAGTTAAGGCTTGAGAATAGATTTAAGGGAAAAATCAAAACAACATTAACATGTGTTGTAAACAGGCATCATTTCGTAGATAATCTGTACGATGTTCAATATAACAATACTTGGACATGTAGGATTCGAGCACAGCAACAATACACTTTCAAAAATAATTGGAAAGCAGTTGCCGCATTCACCTATCGTGCTCCAACATTTGAAATTCAAATGTTGAGAAACCAAGTATTTTACCTAGATTTATCAGTAAGTAAAAAATTCAAAAACAAGAGAGGAACATTAAGCATAGTTACGCGGGATATATTGAATTCTAAAAATGATCAGTTCATCTTAAAAAGTGACAATTTAAAAGTCTCACGATATGACAAATGGCAAACACGGCGCATTTCGTTAAACCTAAGATACAATCTTATTGACACAAAAAAATAGATGAGCAAAATAAAAAAAATAGGACTTTACATTACAATATCTGCACTTTACTACCTAGAGTATATTGTCTATATATACAAAGGTGACTTGCACATCACCGAAACTCCACTAGCAGACCTGGTTTATGTGTTTGGTCACCTTTGCCTTATTTACTTTATTACATTTATTTTCCCCAAGAATACGTTATACAAAAAACGGTATATACTTTATATCGTTTGCGTAATTATATCTGTGTCGCTCTATGGCATATTTGAAGAAAGTATCCTTGAGAGAGCTATTTCATATGAAAGTCGTGGGCAAGATCCAGTCAAGCCAATGAGCATCCTTTACTTTTGGGGAGAAATAAGTATACCTTTACTCACATTCGTTTCAGCAAAATTAATTATTGATAATTTTGAAAAAGAAAAAAAGTTAAGTAAAATAAATCAAGACAATTTAACTAATAAACTAAAATTACTCAAGTCTCAAATCCAACCGCACGTTCTTTTCAACAGCCTCAACAATATTTATAATTTTGCACTTAACAAATCGGAGCAAGCCCCCGAGCTTATCCTAAAGTTGTCAAACGTACTTCGCTACATTACTTATGAAACAAGTGTCCAAAAAGTAGAATTAGCAAAAGAGATTAAATTTATAAGTGATTATGTTGATTTGCAAAAAATGCAATATGCAGATCGCGGTATTATTCAATTCGAAAAACCAAAAGAACCATCATTACACGAATTAGAAATTGCACCATTTTTATTGATTTCGTTTGTTGAAAACTGCTTCAAACATAGCTTTGGAAGTTTAACTGACAATGTTTCAATTGACATTAAGATATTTGTCACTAATCATTCATTGATACTTCAAACAGAAAATAATTTCAGCCCCCGAACTTCAAATAATAATACCATGGTAGAAGGTGGAATTGGCTTGTCTAACGTAAAAAAAAGACTTGAACTTTTATATCCGAATAAATACTCTCTAAAAATTGCCGCCAAAAATAATTTCAAGGTAAACCTAAAAATTAGATTATCATGAATAACCTAGTACATTGCATTATCATAGAGGATCATATACCTGCTCAAAAAACACTTGAACAATACATACATGAAGTACCAACACTTTATTTGCTAAAAGTATTTATCTCACCATTAGATGCAATATCATTCTTGGAGTCAAACAGAGTTGATCTAATATTCTTGGACATCAATTTACCCCATATCAATGGCATAGAATTTTTATCCTCATTAAATAACACACCGCAAGTAATTTTAACAACAGCGTTCTCAGAGTATGCAGTCAAGGGATTCGAATTAGATGTTGTTGATTATTTACTCAAGCCATATACATTTCAACGGTTTTTACAATCCGTATTCAAAATTAAACGAATAGAATCAAGCACTTCAAGTGAATATTTGTTCATCAAAAACAAACATCAAATCATCAAAATAGAGAAACAAAAAATAATATACATAGAAGCGAAAGGGGATTTTGTCATTGTCTATACAATAGATCGATCAATTATTGCGACTACATCGTTGACAAATATACTCCTCAGCCTGAGTACAATATTCTGTCGATGCCACAAATCCTACATTATAAACATTCAATACATTGATAATATTAGTGGAAATACCATAAAATTGTCTAATGCCACAATTCCAATAGGTAGAGTGTATAAAGATAAATTACTTCAAAAAATACAAATTATTTAAATTATCATGCTTGTTAATGAACTAAAACATTGAAATACTGTTTCGATTTAAACTTAAACAGTACCACTTTCTTCATTCATGAATCGATTCTTTTTTCTTACGCTATGCTTTATCATTTCGTATACGCTTCAAGCCCAATCAATACAACTCTCTAATATTCAAATAGCCCGAGATTCATTTGGTGTTCCACATATTTTTACAAAAACCAATGCAGAAGCAGCGTATGGATTAGCTTGGGCTCAAGCGGAAGATAATTTTCATGACATGCAAGAATCATTACTTGCAGTCAATATGATGCTATCGCGAGTCAGCGGCAAAGACGGAGCTTTACTAGATGCAGTTGCTTTTTGGGCGGATATCGAAGGCATAGTGAATATACAATATGACTCGGCATTTAGTCCTGAGTTCAAACGCATCATAACTGCATATACACAAGCAGTCAATCGCTATGCGGAATTGCACCCTAAAGAAGTCCGCTACAAAAAAGTATTTCCAATTACAGAAAAAGATGTCATTAAAGGATACGTTTTTAATACTATTTTGACCTCCGGTGTTATTTATGATCTACAGCGAGTTTTCGGCAATGCGCTTGATCCTATTACAGAAGCAGCAATACCGACGGGATCAAATGGTATTGCAATAAGCCCTAAATACTCTACAGATGGGAAAACATATTTAGTTTCAAATTCGCATCAGCCAGTAGAAGGGTTTGCTGCTTGGTATGAAGTTCAAATCAATACCGAGGAAGGTTGGTTTTTTCATGGGGCGACCTTTGCTTCAGGAATTACGCCATTTGTTGGAGTTAACAAAAATCTAGGTTGGACACATTGTCTTAATTACAATGATTACAGTGATGTCTATAAATTGGAAATGCATCCAACAGAAAAATTAAACTATAAATTGGATGGCGAATGGCTCACTTTAGAAAAACGTGTACTAAAATTAAAAGTAAAAGTGGCTGGTATTCGCATACCGATTAAACGTACATTTTATTGGAGCAAGCATGGCCCTGTCATTAAAAACAAACTCGGCTACTATGCATTCCGTTTCCCGGCGATCATGGCCATCGCTTCGGCTGAACAATGGTATCACATGAACAATTCTCAGAATTTAAATGCCTTCAAAAAAACACTTGAGATGCAGCAAATGCCAAGCATCAATATTACCTACGCAGACAAAGATGGAAATATTATGTTTGTCGATAATGGTTTATATCCACGTCGTGACACAAGCTACAATTGGTGGAATATCTTACCTGGCAATACAAGTAAAACCATTTGGAATGATGGCTTTTATTCAATGGATAGCGTATTGACAATTACTAATCCGACAAGCGGCTATTTATTCAATGCTAATGGTAGCGGCTTTCATACAACAGCAAAAGCTGATCGCCCAAATCCAATTGATTATTGGTTTACCAATTATCAAACTGGTACTACTGCTCGTCATCATCGTTTTCACGAATTGTTTGAGTCATACAACACGTTGAGCTATGAAGATTTAAAGACAATTAAATATGACTACAAATTTTCATTTCCACTTCGCACACGTACCATTCAAAACCTAGACGAAATTCGTCATTTCAAAGTAGAAGATTATCCAGACATTGCAGCTACAATTCATCATTTTAAAGGTTGGAACGGAAGTACTACAAAAGACAATACTCGTGCAGCGATACTATCACTCTCTGTACAATACATATTAAAGTACATGATTGATCAAAAAGCTGCAGACATTAATGGTACTTTGCCGACTCAAGTATATGTTGATGCCTTGCGCTTTTCGCAAAAACATTTACTTAAACATTTCGGTCGAATTGATATCCCACTAGGCGATCTTCAAAAACACGTACGCGGCGACCGAGTAGAATCTATAGGAGGAATTCCTGAGTCAACAACATCGATGTACACAAAACCATATAAAAATGGTTTGTATAAAACAGACGTAGGCGAAACATTTATTCTATTCGCTACTTTTAATAAAGACGGTCTAGAAAAATTAGAATCAGTTAATTGTTTTGGGGCTTCAAATCACCCAGATTCACCACATTACGATGATCAAATGGATTTATTCCTCAATCATCAACTCAAACCTGTAGCTTTTGATAAATCAACTATCCTCAAGAAAGCAATTCGAGTATATTCTCCGCGATAAATAATTATTACTAGTTTTCTTTATTATGTGCCATGCTGCATCATTTTGCATCACCTCGCTGTTTCAGGGGTTCG
>JAHDHF010000222.1 GCA_020631455.1 Saprospiraceae bacterium | reverse complement strand
TTTATGCTAAATGAATTGATAATTTTAGACCCGTCTTGGCGTGTATTATTATCAAACAAATATTGTTTTTTGCTTGATTTTTTAGAATTTGATTTGAACCGCTGCCATCTCTTGTATGCGGAGTCTCTGCTAAAGTCATCCTCGGTAATTCCATAATGATGATAAAATACGTTCAAGGCGTCCACAGCGTTCGAGTTGGACATGGTGGCGACCTCGACAAATTTCATCATATCGTCGAGATGATAATTATAAAACAGATAGCCGATTTTGCTTGCGCCCTTCCTTATGTTTTGATAACAGTTTCGAGATACTTTGATTTGTATCACATCATTGACAATCTGCTCGATGCGCTTAATGTCCCTGCGCTGCTTCGGGTGACGATAATACAAAAGCTGATAGGTCAAATCATGACGAGGAAATTGGATAGGCTCATCGCCATATTTTTTGAGGAGTATTTTTTTTGAAATGC
Organism: Saprospiraceae bacterium; assembly: GCA_020631455.1. Taxonomy (GTDB): domain Bacteria; phylum Bacteroidota; class Bacteroidia; order Chitinophagales; family Saprospiraceae; genus JAHDHF01. Next base: position 2,141 of record JAHDHF010000222.1, on the reverse strand, counting down.
GCGCCACGGGCAACTCGACCACCACCATATTTATAAACTTTGATAGTCACAAGATACGGTTTTTTTCTATGTGTGGCGTATCGATACTAGCTCAGCGGTTGCTGGTTTGATGCCTTGCATAGTGAGCGTCACTTTGAGCGACTTGACGAGGTAGTCCATGTTTTCAATCCTGACTTTGTCCTCAAATGAGAAATTGACCAAATCCACAAAATCAAGACAAATATCTCTAGTTACTAGATTGGCGTTTTGCATAGCGCTGAGCCAGTCCCGCCACCAGACAGCGTGCAAGCCTTTATCGCCTTGCCAGCTCAAAGAATAATTATAGACGTCATTGCCGTCATTGTCATACTCGTGTGAGTTGGCGTAGGGATATGGCCCTAGGTTGGCGATTTCGTTTGAATCCTCGAAACCTCTGTAAAAGGTCAATTTGAGCGGCGGAGCAGGTGCGAAGTTGTCACGCTGATAGTAGTAAGTGCCCTCGAACTCAATCCAAGGGTATTTGTTTGGTCGCTCGGTCGTAAATGGAAAAGGGACACCCGTGTCTGGATCTACGAAGTAAGTGAACAAAGGAGCGGCTTTGACATCGAGCTTTGAGCCGACATCGAGCACGCCTGTGGCGTTTTCTTTGAGGTGGCAGAGATAACGCTTGTTGAGCAGATTAAACTTGTTGTAAATCAAAGAAAAATTAATAGGGTCAAATGCGCCCTCCGCTTGTACGATGCCGTCGGTCTCTTCGATGTATTTCAAAGCAAATCCAGAGAGCGGCACATCGTTCCAAGTCTGTGTATAAACTTGCCCGACAAAAGGATTTAGTATGACATAATCTTCGAGGCGCTTGTCGCCCTCTTCAAGCTTGTCGTCAGTGCTGGCAAAACACAAACTTTCATAAGCATCATCAATGCAGCTCTTTGAGTATTCGCATTGTGCTTTTTCTGTCCAGTCGTATTTGTAAGGGCGGCGTATAATCGTGCGCAATGGCACGAGCCTCACCTTACTATTTTGGCGAAAGCCATCCGAAAATAAAGCAAGGCAAAACATCTGATTAATCGCTTTCAAAAATTCGTTTGCCTTTTGCTGAGGGGCGTGGTCCCGTAGGCTTAAAACCGTGTTCCAAGTACCGCTTTCAGTATAGATACTGTAATTATTGTAAACCGTCAATAGATTTAGCTCGGCGTCGGTTTGAAATAGATTCTCGTAAGTGATGCCACAAGCTTCAAATATCTTATCATAGATATAGCGTAGCTTCAAAAAGGGCATAGCTGCGCTTTGGCTGGGATTTTCGGTAAACCATCCTACATTGAAATTCCAATAATTTTGCCAATCGCTCTCGACCGTTTGAGGGTCGTTGTCTTCGACGTGAAAGCAAGTATTGCGGACGGGATAAAATACGTAATCAAAATCTTGTGGCGTGTTGGCAGTCTCGAAGGCGTGCGAGAGCATGCTCGGCTCTGTGATGTCTGCGCCTAAGATGCGCACGTCGTTGATGGTCTGCTGTACGGTCTTTTCCTTCAGCTCCTGCAAAGAGGCTATAATAACAGAAAGCTGGATTTGCTTGTCGCTTGCTACTTTGATAGCGCCCTTTCCTGAAAAGAGGATATTGCCACACCAATAAATCTCGACGGGCTTATCAAAGCACAGTTTGGCGGCATTGTCCAAGCGGCTCGGATAGTCAGTGAGGCATTGATTATGCGGTGTGTCGGGTAGATTAATCGGGAATGTATAAGAACCTTGCACGATGTCCGCAGTCGCTCCGAAAAAAGCGGGCGAGTTCAGTTGGAAACTGATTTGCGTATTTGGATATAAATCCAAAAAATCATTATTGATTTTAATATCAATCATGCCGTCGGAGATGGTAAACATACAAGGCTTTTATCCTCGTAAGCGGATTTGAAAGTAATATCGAGGCTGTATAAATCTTGATCCGTTTCGTGTATAGTCAAATTTGTGCTTTCAACTATCATTTTGAAGTACTTCTCGTTTTCTAAATCTAAGAAATAGACATCATTTAAAAAGCTTTGTTTGAGGTGGCTGATATAGCTTTTGCTTTGCCATCCTGTGCTGATTTGATAACGATGTCGAGCAGTGGCGTTGCTCGTGCTGTATGGTCCATTTTCGCCCAATCCAACGGGGCGGATTTTGTA
>JAHDHF010000058.1 GCA_020631455.1 Saprospiraceae bacterium | reverse complement strand
GGTCGCTACCCCGACTACTCAGGGTTGTGCTTCGTGGCTCTCTATTCGCTCGGCCTCAGCAAGCTGAGTCTGGCCTACGGCCACCACTCCGCAGCGCTTGTCCGCACAAATGTGACAATATCACCTCTGCGGGGTTTTACTCGTTTTGACGGATCATTTCTATACATATTGCAGCCCTACAGGCTGCAACGGCTGAGGGATAGGAGGTGTTGTTTGAACTCCGAGTGACTGAAAGGAACTCGGAGAGAGTGCCGAATAGCCCGACCTCGCAAAGCGAGGGCAGCCCCAAAAAAATAATGCTTAGCGCTCCTATTCTCTCCAGATATAAGGGAACAGTAAATAACCAACTGAGATAAGGATGCCATCGATGGCGAGGAGGACGAGGATGTCGGTTTTCCAAGCGGTGTCGGTGATCATGCCGATACCGTAAGCGGAGAGCTTGAGGACGGTCATCAGGATGGGCACAAGGATCGGGAAACTTAATATCGCCATCAGTGTCGGCGCATTGCGAGCGCGCGAGGCAAGTCCTGATATGAATGTCAGAACGACTGCAAAACTGCTTGCACCAAGTACTAATGTCATGCAAAAAACGGCTGGGCGACGAATCGTAATCTCAGAGATAAGCTGAAAGCCGCCAAATGCGAGTAAGGCTAAAATTGTAAGCAATAATGAATTATAAAGCATTTTGCTCAAGAGGACACTAGACGGCTGCGCAAGCTGAAAATAGGTCAATGCGCGGCGGTCACGCTCTTTGACAAAACTGCGATTGGCTGCATTGACGGATGCAAACAAGATAACGATCCAAAGGAGTGCATTCCAGACGCGTGGATCGACTTTGATGATGGCGAGATACACGACGAATACTGTACTGACGACATAGAGGACAACACCTCCGATGGAGTGTCGCTCGCGCCACTCGGTGGTCAGTTCTTTGAGGAGCAGAAAGTAGGCTTCGCGAAGTACTCGCATACGACAAATGTACGCTTAGCAATGTTGCTTTTGGTAGTCTATTGCTTCTTCAAAAATTGCATACAAGTCATTGTCTGCAAGCCGCTTGATGTCCGTGAAATATACATGAGCAACGAGCTTCTCGTGATTGTCAAATTGATTGAGCGGATCAAGTAGAAACTTTCCTTGTGCGAAGCCAAGCTCTATACGATTTCGCTTGAGCGAGACATTCATATAGAACAAGTATTTTTTATAATCGTAAGTTGGGATTCGCCATTTGATCGTACAAGTAATATTAGGGTCGAGCGCCATGATATAATCGTGTAATGCGTAGGCAAGTTGGCGAAGATGTTCATTATTAATACGCTCAAAATATGCGTCGACTGAACTCATGTAATGTCCTTTGATTTTGTACGAGACCAAACCGATTTATTGTACCACGCTGATTCATCCTGAAATTTGTATTCAACGAATGAATGGAGAATGACAGCAATGCACACTCCAATAAAAGAGCCGGCTAATACATCATCAAGAAAATGCTGAAATAAATAAATACGCGAAACTCCAACTAAAAGGGCAATGAATAAAAATAACACTTGGAGCATTTTATTACGAACTACAAATGCTGCAATAGACCAAAAGGCAAAGCCACTCATCGTATGACCACTCGGAAAACTTGTATCCCCGACATTGAGATACATATCGGGTACAACAGTAATGTCATCCATGATTTTATAAAAAACTGTAGCCGGGCGCGGCTGGGCAAAAAACCATTTTAAACTACCAGCAACAAGAGCGACAAGAATACCTGTCACTACAAACATGATGGCATGCCGAATGCGGTATGCGAGTGCAACAAGTGCTGCAATAAAATAGACGTAGCCTTCTCCAAATAATGTTGCAATAACGAAAAAATCATTTCGGAATTCACTCCGATTGCGCGCAAAGAGCATCAGTGCATCTCCTTTGGAGATGAAAGTCCACCACACAAATCCAGCTACCCAAATACATAAAAAAAGGAAAACGTAAAATGAATACTGCTTGAATCGACTCACCCTCATACAGCTTTTGTTTTCGATTTTTTGAATATAAAAGATGGCAATCGTATTTCAAACAATCGATTGTCATTTAATGCTTGATATGTTAAATACAATCCAATCGGCATAAACACAAAACAAGGAAGCCACATTCCTATAAATGGCGAGACTGTACCTGCTTGGGCGAGTTTGTCACCAATTATTGTCATGACAATAAAGGAAACAAAAAAGACAATACCAAGCAAAATCGGCCAACCAAAGCCGCCTTTTCGAATAATAGCACCGAGAGGCGCACCAATAAATAAAAAAAGAAAACAAGCAAATGCTTGGCTAAATTTTTTCCAGTAGGCAACCTTGTGCAGTACAATTAATTCATTTGTTTGCTCAGCAGTTCTTACCGCACTACGGGTGTAGCCTTTTATATTTTTTACAGATGTAGATGCGCGTTGCACAGTTTGTAAGCGACCTTTAGACGGCATTAAATCGAGGATATTTCGTTCGTCGCCCCCTAGTTTTACTTGGATTGATTTATCATCAGTAAAGACAAGAATTGTATCGCTTGATTTCCCTGGATAGACTTTTCGAAACGAATAATATGGCATCACGTTGCGAGCTAAACGGCTACCTTTTTTCCCTTTCGACAAATACATCGAATCAATAGCATGCGTCAATTGACGAAGGCTCAACATATTTTGATTATTTTCAAATGCTTCCTCACGCGTTTCTTCCATTTCAAATTCGCTCAAATCGAAGGCCTTTTCCATTGAGCCAAAATTGGTTCTGATATGAGCATAATTATTAATTTTATTTCGCGTCGAAGGTTGCATATCACGATACTGACTTCCATTAAATAACGTCATTTTCAAGAAGCGATCATTATTTGTCATTGACATTTCGCCTTTTTCAGCGAGTGTTTGCACATCATTTCCGCGGCGGCTCGTGTGATCATAAATTAATACATCATAAATTTCTTTATCATCATCACTTTTATCACCGATTCGTATTGCAAAATTTTGAAAATCATTATTAAAAACTCCTGGCGCAAGGCTTAAGGCTGGTTTCTTTTTTCGAATATCAAAAAGTCGAGATTTTGCTTTTAAGTTAGCAACTGGAATAATATAATTCGCAGAAATAAACGAGATTATTCCGACACAAATTCCGAAAAACATCAAAGGCATCATCACACGAGTCAGACTAATTCCGCTCGACTTAAAAGCTGCTAGTTCATATTTTTCACTCATATTGCCCATGACCATGATCGACGCGATCAACATTGCCATCGGAAATGCTGTCACCACGAGAGCAATACTCATATAAAACAACATTTCGACAATATAAATTGCTGATAAGCCTTTGCCCAAAAGGTCATCGATATACGTCCACAAAAATTGCATAATGAGCGCAAAAAGCGTTACGAAAAACGTCGCAATAAACGGAGCCAAAATACTCCGCAACATCATCGCATCAAGTCGATTCAACATACATTTTTGATTAATTCAAAGATATTGCCACTCCAATATCACATTTTCATAATTTGAGTGTTTTATGAAATTATTTTGGGGCTGTCCGTTCATTCATTTTATTCATTCACGGTCGGGCTATTCGGCAGTACGGTAGCCTAGCTTTTTCTATTTGATTTTTACCCCATCCTAAATCCTTCCCTTTAAAAAAGGTAGGACTTGTAAAATCAAATAGAAAAATCCGCCCTAGCGGGCGCTGCCTTCTATCCCTCAGCCATACAAGTACTAACTATTGATAACTTTCTCAACGAGAGCCGAAATTTCTGATTCGAGTTGATCTGCTCGTTTGACCATTTCAGAGCCTTGAGATATAGCTGCATCTACAAAACCTTTGTTATCGTAATCAGCACAATTGATTTGTACATTCATAAATGCGCCTCTCACAGCAGCACGTGCGCACAAAGCACCGACTCCGGCATCTGATACTGAGGCAGGATTGCCACTTGATGCCATACGCTGAGCGAGATCAAATACTCGCATAGAAGTTTTCATCACATGCAACGGAATGTTGATCGCTTGCTCGGTGGCATTATTTAGAGCTGCTTGCCGTGCCGCCTTTTCTGCTTGTGATGATTTTGGCATCCGTATCGCTGCCATAATGTTATTAAATGCATCCGTATCTGCATCTACTAATCGCAGGAGTTCATCTTTGACTTCTTGTCCTTCGGCAGCTTGCTCTCCAAATTCCTCCCAGCGGTCATCCCATACACGACGATGGCTGCTGAGGTTGGCGACCATGGTAGAGAGTGATGCTCCAAGCGCACCGACATAAGCACTAATACTTCCGCCGCCTGGTGCTGGACTTTCAGATGCAGTTTCATTTGCAAATTCTGTCAGCGTCATATTGAGGAGCGGAGTCTGCGCGTCATCAAGTAACATGTACTCAATGATTTTTTTCTTTGGATCAAATTCAGTCAACTGATCTAAGCCCATCGACATAATCGCGATACGAACAAGCTCTGCTTCTGAAACTCCAACTGAGCGTCTTTGCTGCTTGAGAAAGTGACGGCCAGCATCGAGCATAACTTGTAATGGAACGAGCCCGACAAGCTCAGAGCCAGTCACGCGTAATCCATGAACAGTAGCTCGCTCACGGCAAGTCTCAAAGGCTTTGTGCAAAGACGTCTGCTTGACATCAGTGATATTCATACTGATTTGAGCAAAGCCGTACTCTTCGATAAACCAGCCGATTGCTTTGACGCCTTTGAGCAGCCCGGCTTCACGCACTGTGTTTCCGTCTTGATCCTTCACTGGTGGAGAATTGATTGCAGAGCCTGATCGTTTGATTCTCCCTTTTTCGCGTATGTCGAAAGCGACTGTATTTGCTCTACGTACTGAGGTTGTATTGAGATTGACATTGTAAGCAATTAAAAAATCACGAGCTCCAATTGCTGTTGCTCCAGCTACTTTGACAATTTCATTAAATTCTGTAGAACCGAAATCTGGTGCAAGTCCTTCCTTTTGAAATTTTTGAGCAAGACCTTCGTATTCTCCAGCGCGCACAGTTGCTAAGTTTTTGCGATGTGGTGCTGTAGCTGCTGACTCGTAGAGATAAATGGGAATACCGAGTTCTGCGCCCACTCTCTCTCCAAGCAGTTTTGCGTATTTGACTGTTTCTTCCATACTGATTCCAGAGATTGGGATCAGCGGGCAGACATCTGTCGCTCCTTGGCGCGGATGCTCGCCACTATGCTGCGACATGTCGATGAGTTCTGCAGCTTTTTTTATCAATTGAAAGGCTGCATCAATGACTCGATCTGGTGCTCCGACAAATGTGATAACAGTACGATTGGTGGCGCGACCTGGATCAACATCAAGGAGTTTGACGCCATCGGCTTTGCGGATTACGTCTGCTACAGCTTGTATGATTGTATCATCTCGACCTTCGCTGATATTTGGGACGCATTCGATTAATTGTGCTGCCATTGTTTTCTTTCTTTTAAATAATGAATCTGCAATATCGGATTTGTACGTGTTGTGTCCTAATGATTTTTTGGCTGAGGGATAGTAGGTGTTGTTTGAACGTAGCGCGAATGAAATGAGCGCGTAGAGAGTGCCGGATAGCCCGACCGCGAGCCTTGGCGAGTGGGCAGCCCCAAATTAAAAAGCCGCCGCAGAATTGAATCCGCAGCGGCCATTGACGTCATAATGACGCCTGCTCAAGACAATTATTGTGTCACGATGAGACGCTTGGTAATCATCTGACCATCGATATTGAACTGTAATAGGTACACTCCAGCAGCAAACGAGCTAACATCAAGTCTGTATTGACGACTCATGGTCTGCTCAGTAGCCTCGCTCGTGATTAAATCACCCAGTGCATCAAATACTTGCAAGCCTACTGAAGCCTGAGCACTCAACTCAAGATCAATGATGGCAAGCTCAGACGCTGGATTTGGGCTGATATTAAGCGCATCAAGTACTTGTATCTGACCAACTGAGACATAAGCAGTCACAACTGCTGTAAAGAACTCTGTACAGCCTGCAGCATCTGTCACAGCTGCTACGTACGTACCAGGAGCAAGTCCAGAGAGGTCTTCAGTCGTAGCGCCATTGCTCCACGTAACCATGTACGGGCCTGTCCCACCTGCGATCGTAAGATCGACAGATCCACTATTGCCGAAGGTATCGTCTTCGACGAGAGCTGAGACTGTGAGTGGCGATGCTGGCTGAACAACTGTAATCGGACCTGTCGAATTCATACAGCCATTGGCATCTGTGATCGAACCTGAGTAGGTACCTGCACCGACGTTGATGAGATCTTCGGTTGTCTCACCTGATGCCCAACTGTAGGTAAATGGCATCATACCAGAGAACCAGAAGACATCAATATTGGCATCTGCCTCGCCGAAACAAGAAACTGTATCTACTGAAGCACCAACATAGGCTGGAGTAGGATTGGTAGTAGCAACAAGGCTATCGCGCGTAGTACAACCTGTTGAATTTGTTACATCAACCCAGTAATCTCCGCTTGCGTTTACTGATTCCATTTGCATCATGCCGCCAGTACTCCAGTTGAAGTTGAGTCCAGGATTCCCTGCATCAAGCATGACACTGACATTGTCGCAGAATGTCGTGTCTGCTCCGAGATTGACGACTGGATATGCAACTACTGATGCTGTCACAGGAACGCGAGTTGGATTACACGGTGGTGCGCTACTGTTGTAGAAGACTTCTCCGTTGAATTCGCGTCCAGGATTGACTGTCGCAAACGAGCCACAAAGACCAGCTCCAGTCGTAATCGTGATATTTGCATCAGAATAAGTATTCGAGCTCGATGTATAATTTGCATCATACTCAGCATATATGGCGACTGTAACGCCAGCAGGAAGATTGATAGGCGTTGCTGAAATATCGACATTGACAAGCTGATCAGCAGCGGTTGTATTCACAGTATATGTACCGACTGTTGTCCATGCAGCTGCGTTTGTTTCATTCCCTAAATAACTAGATCCTGTAATATAATGAATTGTAACATTATTAGCTCCTGCATTATTAGGAGTAACGTAAAGACTGTCTATACGTAGAGATGAGTTTGCAACGACGTCAAACATATTTCCACCGCCACAGCCGTTACCTCCTGCATTTGTTGTCACAAGAGAACCTGCAGATTGTCGGAAGTAACCGAGATAAACTGTTGAATCAGCTGTGATCGGGCCAGTATTAAATGTCATGCTTTGGCTCAGCATATTTCCACCAGAAAGTGAATCATACCAAGCATACATTGCATTAGGAGCAGGGATCGCCATCAAAGTGGCAGCATCACCAATACAAACGCTATCTCCCATACCCATTGGAGCCTCACTTGAAACTGTATTGAATGTATAGACAACTGTATCGTTTGCTACATCTTGATCTCCAGGGAGCTGCATGATAGCAGTAACTGTAAATGTCCCACCTGAGAATGTATTAAACGTTCCGATCGAAAGTGTATCATACTCATTAAAGGCTAGCGGACCTATAACTGTACCAGAAAGAGAAGCAACCGCATCTCCAGTTACTTCAACTGATATTGGCAAATTTGAAATAGTACTAAGACCGAGATTTCTAACAACGACTTCTACTGACATTGCAGCATCACCACATTCTAAATCAGTTGGTGAGATGACGGCAATCGCTTGAGCGTCATCAAAGTTTGGTAAGTACTCATCTGCTCCGATATCGACTACAGTAGCCGGGGCAAGTGGACGCATATCGCCGTCGATATCAAGTGTCACACCGACGGTATTGTCACCTGCATCATTCGCAAGAGCTCCGATCAAGTGTAAGTCATTATTGCTAACAAATACTGGATCACCCTCGAGTGAGTTGATATTGATTGAAGCATTTGCAAGTTGCCAAGCAGCTAAATCAGCATAAGCAGGAGCACCCTCTTTTACAAATAGTGCATTGCCTGGTGCAGCATAGTAAATATTGTAGTCAAAGACATTTAATACAGTGATGATATCATCTGACTCAAAAGCGTAGTCTGTATCACTGGCAAAAATGTTATTGCGAACATCGAAGTTTAAGAAGTCATTGATCCGAATACCAGGACGGCCAAATGATGTGTTGTGAAACAGATCTGTATCATTCACATCATCTAGATAAATCCCATAATCAGTCGTTGAACGAACCATGTTATTATTTACAGAACCACGGCGTGTTATTGTGCCATCAAAGTTTCCGTCTGATATATAAATACCGTAGTCAGGCGTGTACACTTGATTAAAGCTCACATCATGAGCCATAACATCAAAGATGTAAATACCATCACCGAATGTACCACGAGTTGTTTCGACGTAATTATTTCGAATCGTCAATGTATCAGCGTTATCGATGTAGATACCAGCAGTATTATAGTTCAGTATTGTATTGTTATTGATTGTATTGCGCTTGAGGAAGTTTGGTGTCGTAGTAACACCTTCAATATGGATACCCATATCGCCACCATTGAACGTACAGCCAAAAACAACGAGTTCATTACAGTTATTTCCTTCTGCAAAATCATTTAGCGCATCAGCAGAACCTACAATACCAATTACATCAGATGTAGCAGTTGGGTCCATGTTAAATGTGCAACCAATAACTTGAATAAAGTCCGCTCCTTGATTGAGACGAATTCCCCAAGTGTCAGTATTTGCAGAAAGATTGATTGTCAAGTCTTGGAAAATCATGTGATCTCCACCGTTAATGAGGATAGCTGCTGGCTGAACAAGGCCATCATGATCTATAGATGCAGCTCCGCCACCGTTAAACGTGATCGTATTTGTGGCACTTGAACCAGCAACTTCACCAATAGTCAAATATTCAGCATAAGCTCCTGGAGCTATATCAAAAACTACTGGACCACTTACTCCACAAGCTAAAGCATCTACTGCATCATTTAGCGTAAGGAAATCCGCAGCTGCCCCACCAACAGTATACGTTCCAGAAAGACCGCCACAGACGACAATACTTAAGGTATCATCAGGATTGTTTGAATCAGCAACGCCATTCGGATTAGACGTCCATGCGATAATCTCAGTAGAGTCTGCTGTATATGTGTAGCTACCTAAAGTAACATTCGTCGAAGCCCCTCCAGCAAGAGATCCAGTATAATTAAATTGCGGTTGGGCAATTCCATCTACTGTCCAATCAACATCAAATGACGTCACGACATTCGTACCGAAGTTTGTTACTTCGACTACTGTATTCTGCGCTCCTGGAACAACTGGCGTCATAGGGTTGACAATAGCAGAAACACCAACGTTATCGGGAGATAAGAATACTGGCTCATATAAGTACCAGTCATTATCAGCTGTTGAAGATCCATTTCCTGCATTCGCTAATGTATTGATCCCACCAAATTGAACAGCATTGGTAGCATTTTCTTGAACACCTGTAGTATAGGTTAATGAAGCTGAAGTTGTAGAATACTCATCTATGACATAGATATTATCAGTTCCTTCTTCTAATACACAGGCGAAGTAAGAAAAAGAAACCGAAGGATTCCCCATTTCGTATGAGTACCATTTGACCCAAAGCTGTCGATTAGGTGCTGTGCCAAAGACTTGGTAGTACACTTGGTCATTTGAGCCAGTAGGAGGAGCTGCAGTAAACTCATCCCAGAGGACAGCAATTGTTTGATCTGGCAATCCTGCATCAGGAAGGTTATTGTTATTACCGGCTGGAAGGGCAGGTGAACCTGTATTGAATGTAATCAAACCATTTCCACTAGCCTGAAACTGAGTCACAGGCACTCCAAAAAAGTTAAATGGAAAACCAATTGGAGTTGGCGCAGACCATTGATTCGCACTCTGCGAGCCTGCAATAATTGAGGTGTAGCCCGCAGTGGTCGCATCAGCCGTACCTGTGTTTGGGCCAGGCGGGTTTCCGCCGTCGATTGAATTTGAGATGTTGTATGTCCATTGTCCAAAAAGAGCAACAGAGAAAAGCAACATACAAATTGTAAGTACATGTTTTGTCATGTGTATAAGATTAAGTTGAGCAATACTCCAAATTGTTCTTTTTTTACAATACAGCGCAATACCCTTGTGGAAATTTCTTTTTTTGGTGTCTATTAAGACGAAATTGAAAATGAAAACAAACGGTCGATGAAGTTGAATACCTTAGTAAGTAGCCTAAAAAAGTATACAGATAATGAATCATCGCCTACGAGCCGAGACTTAACTCTGCTCCTTGATCAAAGCCTGCAACTAGCAGCTGAACACTCGCCTGTCGCTTTAACAGGCTACATGAGTCGTATCACGTATATCGTCAATCAAAAGAATCTTTCAAATTCACTTATCAGACAAGTTCATCTTGTGAAAGCAACTTTAAAGTCGTCTACTATTTCTAATGCGACTATTGAATCTACCTTCTTTGTCATCGACCAAGTTTTAAAAACACTTCCTGAATACTCTTTTCAATTTTCAAAACATTTATCATTTCAGCTTGAGACAAAGGAGAACAAGAATATCAGCTTTATACCAGACCTGCGGCTTCAAACAACAGCTATAGATTTAGATAAAAAACAAATAAAAGGCATACGCCTTGATACTGGAGAAGAAGCAATAATACAATGTGGTATTGAAGGGCGAAACGCAATTTTCAATTCGACACTTGATATTCTTTATCATCAATTTCAGCAGCAAGCGACACTTTCACTTTTAAAAATAGAAGTATCTGAATCAGGCATTCTCAATCCTGGGTTTATTGTATTGCAGCCTGACTATCTCGTTGATGTAACAGCTATTGCAGAATGTTTCAAAAAAGATGACATCAACTGGCGGCATTATTTCTCCCACAAATTTCAAATCCGAGAAGTCTCGCATTTTATAATTATCGGAAATGTTGCAAATTTCTTCCTCGATACATTACTTGCTGATCCAAATGCAGAATTTCAAGATACATTTAAACAAACATTCAATTTATTCCCGACTCAATATGCAGCACTTAATGATGCTGTCGTAAAAGACATCTACAAACAATGCAGACTGCATTTCGAAAATATTAAAAAAGCAATTCAATCCGATTTTAAAAGTCTCGGATTACAATCAAAACACTGCTTCATTGAACCTTCATTTATATCTCCTAAATACGGAATACAAGGAAGACTTGATGCACTTTTCTTAGATGAACAACATCTCGAAAACACGACAATTATAGAATTAAAAAGTGGACGCCCGTTTCATCCAAACAAAGAAGGCATATCCCAAACACATTATATTCAAACACTTCTCTATCAATTATTGATTCGCAGCAATTTTGGCGAGCAATTCACGCCGCGTACATATGTCATGTATTCACGCGAATACGAGCGTACACTTCGGCTTGCTCCAGCTGTGACAGCTTTGCACCGACATGCCATTCAAATACGAAATGAAATTATAGCTGCTGAATATCGGCTCATTCATCAAAACCCGAAGCACATATTAAGTGCTTCGCATATTACACAAGAACTCGCACTTGACAAATTTGAAAATCCAAGTCCATTCTTGAAAAAAGCAATTAATACATTTTCGAATAGCGTGTCAAAAGCATCGAATATCGAAAAATCATACTTCGCTCATTTTGCTGCTTTTACTGCTCGCGAACATTTATACTCAAAAGTCGGACAAGGAATAACAGATCTCACTGGCGGATATGCACAACTTTGGCAAACACCCATAGAAGAGAAAAAAGACGCCTTTTCCATTTTAAATGATTTAATTCTAGAACATGATTTTGCACATAAAGACAATCCAGTCGTTATTTTGAAACGATCAGAAAAAACTCAAGCACTCGCAAATTTTCGTGTCGGAGATATTATCGTTTTGTATCGCGATCCGTCGCCGCTACAAGGACAAATTTTTAAATCATCGATCATTGCTTTATCTGAAACACATGTAGAAGTTCGACTCAGAAGCAGACAGACGCACTCTGGTGTTTTTATTAAACAGTCGATTTGGCATATCGAAAAAGATATGCTCGACTCTTCATTTAGAAATCAATACGAAAGTCTTGTGTCATTTATGATGCAGCCGATTCATATTCGGTCGCAATTATTAACAATTACACAGCCTGCTATTCCAGATGAATTGATTCAATTACCAAAAGAAATAGAAAACGCAGTTTCAACAAAGCAAGCTGAAGTCATGCAAAAAGCGCTTTCTGCGCAAGACTATTTTTTGATTTGGGGACCGCCAGGTACTGGTAAGACGAGTTTTATGCTGCGGTACATGGTCAAGTATTTATTTGAGCAAACAAACGAGCGCATTTTATTACTTGCGTATACAAATAGAGCAGTCGATGAAATCTGTGCAGCAATAGAAAGCAATGGCGATCAATACAAAGGCATATACACACGTATCGGCTCACGGTATAGCACAGATGATCGTTTTTCGCATAGTTTATTAGATAATCAAATACAAGGAATAGAAACGCGTCAAGGCATCCTTGATTTCCTTGGTGGCAGCAGAATTATTGTAAGTACTGTCAGTAGCATGCTTGGCAAGCCAGAACTTTTTCAATTGATTCAATTTGATACTGCAATTATTGACGAAGCTTCACAACTCCTCGAGCCAATGCTCGTCGGTTTATTAAGTAAAGTCGGCCGATTTATTTTAATTGGAGATCACTTGCAGTTGCCTGCCGTTGTCACACAGCCAGAAAATCGCTCTATTGTACGAGAGCAAAAACTCCAAAGTATTGGCTTAAATAATTTACGAAATAGTTTTTTCGAGCGATTGTATTTACGCGCTCAGACAAAAGGCTGGACTCATGCCTATGACATTCTTGATCGACAAGGAAGAATGCATCAAGATATTTCTGAGTTTTCTGCAACACATTTTTATGGCGGACAACTGCAACTGCTCGAAGCACCTCATGCTACTCGACAAACTCAAAAACTTGAGCATCATGAAATAGAAAGCAACCTCACTCATTCGATTAAAAATCTCATACAAGAAAACCGATTTGTATTTATTGACACATCAAATCATCGAGTACAATCCACTTCAAAACACAATGATATCGAAGCAGCACTCGTCAGTGATTTACTTCATCATTTTCTATTAAAAAATACGACAGATAAAAAACAAGACATCGGAATTATTACGCCGTATCGAGCACAAATAAATTGTATCACGCATCATCTCCACAAACGAAATATCAACACACCAATTACAATAGATACAGTAGAGCGATATCAAGGCGGCGCGCGCGATATTATTATTATGTCGATGTCGATTAATACAGCGACACAAATACCAAATCTTGCATCGCTCACTCCAGATGGAAAAGTCGATCGAAAGCTCAATGTCGCACTTACTCGTGCTCGCGAGCAGCTCATCGTTATCGGCAATTCTAAGCTGATGCGCTACCATCCGATCTACGCGAAGCTGCTTGATTTTTTAATAGAAAAAAAATGTCTTCTTCAATTATAATTAGACACTAAATAAGTAGAATTATAGGGGCTGCCCTACTCGCTCCGCTCGCAGGTCGGGCTGTTCGGCACTCTCTCTGCACTCATTTCATTCGTGCAGAGTTCAAACAACACCTTCCATCCCTCAGCCATTTCAAGCCCGAAGGGCTTAAATGATTGTAGATCTCAAATGATCGAACGAATGAGAACCCCGAAAGGGTGATATTTTTCACATAATTGAATGGACAAGCGCTGCGAAGTGGTGGCGCAGCCAGACTCAGAAGCTGCGAATGCAGCGATGAGGCCGAGCGAACAGCGAGCTACGGAGCATAGCGACCCGTAGCGCGTAGCGCGAGGGATGGCCCAAAATCAATCTACTTATCACATAAGAGAGCGATACCTTTGCGGCATGAAAGATCAGCAGCGGGCGATGCTCGTCATTTTGGATGGTTGGGGTATTGGAGCGCAGGATCAGACTGATGCAATTTGGGCGGCTCATACGCCCACGATGGATCGACTCATGGCGCAGCATCCGCACTCTACGCTGACGACGTTTGGTGAGGATGTCGGGCTGCCTGCTGGGCAGATGGGCAATAGCGAAGTCGGGCACTTGAATATCGGCGCTGGTCGCGTCGTCTATCAAGAGCTGGCGCGCATCAATAAAGCTGTCAAGGACAAAACGCTTGACACAATTCCTGTCCTGCAAGATGTGCTTACTCAATGCAGCTCGACTTCGGGCCGATTGCATTTGATGGGTTTGGTCTCAGATGGCGGCGTTCACTCGCATTTGGATCATATTGCTGCTTTGGCTCAAATCGCTCAAGCAGCTGGCGTCAAGGAAATTTACATTCATGCCTTTATGGATGGGCGCGATACTGATCCGCGTGGCGGAGCAGATTATATCTCTGATTTACAATCAAAACTCAAAGGAACTGATGCTAAAATCGCTTCGGTAATTGGTCGATACTACGCAATGGATCGTGATAAGCGCTGGGAGCGAACGAAGCTCGCCTACGATCTGCTCGTACATAGAATTGGTGAATCGGCTGCTGATCCAATAGAAGCAATTAAATCGCAATACGCTGCCGACATTACTGATGAATTTTTGCCTGCAATTAAAATTAAAGGAGCGTTTTCTCCGATTCGAGAAGGCGACACGGTTTTGTTTGCCAATTTTAGAACTGATCGGCCAAGGCAATTGACGCATGTATTGACTCAAGCGAATATGCCTGAGTTTGAAATGCAAAAACTCAAGCTGCACTATGCGACGATGACGCGCTATGATGAGTCATTTGATGGGCTGCATGTCATTTTCGAAAAAGATAATATCGAGAAGACAATCGGCGAAGTCATCGCTGAAAATGGATTGACTCAACTCCGAGCTGCCGAAACTGAAAAATATCCGCACGTCACATTTTTCTTAAATGGCGGTCGCGAAGAAGCGTTCGAAGGAGAAGATCGCCTCATGGAGCCTTCGCCAAAAGTTGCGACGTATGATTTGCAGCCTGAGATGAGCGCGATTCCATTGACAAATGGTGTTATCAAAAAAATAGAAACGCAGCAGCCGAATTTCATTTGCTTGAATTATGCCAATACCGATATGGTCGGACATACTGGTGTTTTTGAAGCAGCAAAAAAAGCTGCTCAAACAGTTGATTCTTGCCTAGCAGCATTATTAAACGCTGCTCAAGAATTCAATTATGAAATAATCATCATCGCCGATCACGGAAATGCTGACAAACTCGTCAATCCTGACGGCAGCCCAAATACGGCACATACAGTCAACCCTGTGCCTTGTGTTCATGTTGGCTCGCGTAATATCGAATTAAAAAATGGACGACTTGCTGATATCGCTCCTACTCTACTCGATTTATTAGATGTAAAACCGCCAGCAGAAATGTCTGGTTGTTCATTATTAAAAAAGAACTGATGAAAAATATTCTTTTCATTTTATTCGTGAGTTGCATTCTGACGAGTTGTAGCGTGACAAGTGGCAAAAATTCAAGTGCTGCTTACCCTGATATTCCAGCATATTTCGAAGAAGAAATGGAATATCTCGAGCGTGTCTTTTCTGTCGAAGTACCAAAGACAGTTGTGGTAGGTGACTCAACAGAACGAAAAATGGTCATCATTAAGGACTGGAAAACGGAAATGCAGGATTTCTTCAAAATCGATTTGAATAATCCATCGATTCAAGATTATATCCGAGCAGATACTGTGATGACTTTTGACGAAAAGAACTCGTATCAAATTGTCTATGAAATTACTTCGCCAAAATCTGAGCTGCAAAAAGTATCGCTGGCAATTAAAGACAATAAAATACTAACTGTGCAAGCTTGGTACGAATCGTCTACGCTTGTCATGGAAGATAAAAAGCATCTCCGCTACATGCGCGAAGCTGGTTATCTCATCAGAGGTTATCAAAAAGCAGAATTAAAAGCGCCAATTAATTATTCGATCGAAGTCGAAACCGATCAAATGAATTTTAGACCACGCAACTAATGTATTCACTCGTCAAATCTTTACTTTTTCAATTAGATCCAGAAACGGCGCATCATTTTTCGATGCAAAATTGGCGGCGGCTCACATCTGTGATTGGAGTGCGTTCTATTTTTAAGCCGATGTTTCAATCACAGGATTTTCCTGTCAAGAAAATGGGATTGACATTTCGAAATCCTGTTGGACTAGCTGCCGGATTTGATAAAAATGGCGATTACATTAATGCGCTTGCAGCGCTTGGATTTGGATTTATCGAAGTTGGCACAATTACACCAATGCCGCAACCTGGCAATCCGAAGCCGCGCTTATTCCGCTTACCTAAAGATCAAGCCCTTATCAATCGGATGGGATTTAATAATCTCGGTGTCGATGTTTTGCGTGATCGACTTGAGCGACTCGACAAACCCGAAGATTTAATCATCGGTGGCAACATCGGAAAAAATAAAGTCACTGATAATAAAGTCGCGCTCCGCGATTATGAAATCTGTGTGCGCGAGCTACATGAAGTTGTCGATTATTTTGTCGTCAATGTTAGCTCACCAAATACACCTGGGCTGCGTGAGCTGCAAGAAAAAGAACCGCTCACTCGCATTTGCACAGAATTACAAAATAGAAACCAAGG
>JAHDHF010000323.1 GCA_020631455.1 Saprospiraceae bacterium | reverse complement strand
CCTTACGCTACACTGGAATTGATAGTCATGAAGGCCTGACGCGTATTGGTGGATACGACACGGTGATAGCTAAAGAGGCTTCATCATCTGATAAAGCTAACCAAGAAAAGGCACAAATAGCTATTCAAGCCTTGCTTATTGAAACTCAAAGAATCTCGATATCTCAAGATGCTGCGATATATTTTTCCAACCATGCAATTCAGACTGCAAAGAAGAATAAGCTTGATGTTAACTGGGATGAAGTGGTTGTGCTTGCAGGTAAAAATTTAGCAGATTTTGTGGCTCGAATAGAGGCCAATCAAACTGATGGACGAGCGCTAGATGGTGATTTTGCTCTTGAAATGTTGAAGCTTAAAAAGCTTTGTGGAATTCTACCATTCTGTTGATATGAGAAGGCGTGGTGCAGAAAAGAAGTTCGATGAAGGCTTGAAAAAAGCTTACGACTTGCATTCGGATATAGCTAAACAGCTAATAACGATTTGCACAGCTTTATTGGGAACAGCTATTGCTGCTGCAAAAATACAGGGCATCGACATAGATATTGACCACTTTTTTATCGCTGCCGCCGTATTATTATTACTATCCATTTTGCTCGGAATACTGCACCTCGGCGCGCTTGCAAGTGCTGCCATCGAGCATACTAATCTCAACAAGGCATGGAATGTACGCGGTACCGCGATCGCTCAACAATTGTCATTTTGGGGCGCATTAATTTGTGCCGCTATAAATGTTTTTTAAACTTAAGCAGTCGCATAGATTGAGATTGAATCTTATGGATAATCCTATCTAGTCGCTATTTTTCATGCAATTGAGGCTTAGCCAAAGGGCCATCTACTGCCCAACCAGACGCCAATATCGAGCTGGCGTCCTCGCCGGACGGGCAGGCTATTCGCTTCACGCTTACGCTACGAATAGCCTCTAGCTTGGCGGAAAAAAGCTAGATTTGAGAGTTTCCCAAAACTGCCGTTATGGTGCGAATTGTGGTAACAATAATCAGTCTATTGACATTTTCACGCCGTTTAAGTATCTGAAATATATAGACTTATTGTTTCCGGGTCTTGTCGTCC
>JAHDHF010000322.1 GCA_020631455.1 Saprospiraceae bacterium | reverse complement strand
ATGCTTTTTCTCTCTCCGCTTGGCGCTCCCGTGAATTTTCGAGGTCCGCCAGCATTGCCGTCGTATCGCGGGAATTATTCTCTAGGAATTTTTGTGATGTAACATCCAGCTGACGATTATACAGAGCCGTCGCTAAGATTCTGTCAGTGCTTTGAGCCAGTAAGAACCCCAGATATAGAGCATCTCGCCGTGTTTCGGTTTCTAACAAATACTTTTCATTTAAATTAATCCCAGAGTCTTCCGCAAATTCTTTAGCTTCGGATATTCTGTTCAATCCAGCAAGCGCAATAGCACGATTATATATGGCTTGTGTTTTAATTCCGGAATGCTCAATTTTCTCTAGCGCAATGTCAGAATATTCAAGAGCCCTCTCGAATTGAACAGACGCATTCATCGCTTGCGAAATTCTGAGTTCAGACAATCCCGGAAGGGAAGATGGATTGGTCTTTTCAATCTCCAAAATCGCTTCAGACAAGTAGACGAGCGATTTATGATCGCGCTTCAAGCTATGCGAAAATATTAGATTATTGACAATATCTACAGCAGACCGAGGATCAGTTTTTACTTTCGGCAACGCCAGATAAGCCAAAGAAGAATCAAGAGCCAACTCAACATTGCCTTGGATATTATGCAATCTCGCTAATGTGTTTGTCGTTTCCGCCATAGCATATCGGGCATATGGTGAATCATTATTGCCTTGCGGGATCAGCGCAAAAGCCGATTGCGCCTTTTGCATCGCCGCATTTCTTTCAGCATTTTCAGAATAAAGGAGTTCCGCCAAAGCCAATGCAGAGAATCCTTCAAACCAATTCCCTTGCTGCGCAATATCATCAATATTCTTGAAATATTCTTCGCGGCTTGCGTCTTGTTCCAAAAGCTTTGCATGATTTGTATAAAGCGCGATCACTCCATCAAGTGAGACTACACTTTCATCATCGGCCAAACCTTTCAAGGCTTCAACGGACGCCATAATTGAAAGTGGATCACCCGCAATGGCCCCGTTTTTCATCTGCGTTATGATCCCAAGGCGTTTTTCGGAGATCAATTCGGATTCTGTCAAAGCCGTCGCGCCTCTCAACGTTTCGTCTTCACGATATTCGGATATTTCTTTGACTGTTTGAACAACTTCAACGAGGCGGGGGTCGATCTCCGTAACCCGATTTTGTGC
>JAHDHF010000321.1 GCA_020631455.1 Saprospiraceae bacterium | reverse complement strand
AACTCATGATAACCACTGAAGAACATCGTCTCTAAACCACTCTTTCCGGTCTTTGAGGACAAGTCGTCATACAATTTATCTAAGGAAACACCGCTCCAGAAACGCTTTTCAAACTTTTCCTGATTACGACGGGCTTTGTTAATTTGTGATGATTTAACAAGAATGATTGTCCATGAAATCAAAGAGACCAGTAACAACAGTCCCATTACGACCTGAACAACAATACTGGCTTCCAGTATCAGTGACAGAATTGAATGATCGAATGACATTCAAATATTCCCCTTGGCATTTGACGAGCTAGTGTGAGCTTCCGTTGATGTTAAAGACTCTCTGATATCATCAGGAATCCGTGTTGGTTTAAATTTATTCATATCGACACACACAAGACTGACACTGCCCTGTGCAAGAGTATCGACTTCTCCAGAGCCTCGGCCATGAAGCACTTTTTGTTCCATTTTCAGGCTACTACCGCCCAATTCTATGACCTCAGCCGTCACCATAAGTTGCTGATTGAATAGGGCTGGTTTCAAATAATTTATATTGACCGATCTCACCACAAACACAATTCCGTGATTTGCTCTGAGTTCATCTTGTTCATAACCGAGATGGCGCAACCATTCCGTACGGCAGCGCTCAAAAAAATTCAGATAATTGGAATGATAAACGACACCACCAGCATCGGTGTCTTCATAATAGACCCGCACCGGAAATACAAATAAATCAGAATTGAATTGAGTGGCTGGCACAGCTTCTCCAAATTATCATTTTTTTACTTAAGGAGCTTTTGCATTTACAAAGCTTTACGTTTTCTGATCCGGCATACTTAATGAAAAATGATCCCACGCCAAGCGTGTTGCCATTCTCCCCCGAGGAGTTCGCATTAAATAGCCTTGCTGAATAAGATACGGCTCTAATACATCTTCTATTGTGCCGCGCTCTTCACCAATTGCAGCCGCTATATTATCAATACCGACTGGCCCACCTTCAAATTTTTCCAGCACTGCCAGCAATAAACGTCGATCCATATGATCAAAACCTTGTTGATCAACATTGAGCATATTCAATGCCTGATCAGCAATACTGGCATTTATCATACCATCAGCTTTGACTTGAGCATAATCTCTGACGCGACGCAGCAAACGGTTGGCTATTCGAGGTGTTCCTCTGGC
>JAHDHF010000320.1 GCA_020631455.1 Saprospiraceae bacterium | reverse complement strand
AAAAGTGCGCAAGGTCATGAAAATCGCGAAAGAGCCAATCTCGCTCGAAACACCAATCGGCGACGAAGAAGATAGCCAGCTCGGTGACTTCATTGAAGACAGCAACGCTATTCTTCCAATTGAAGCAGCGATTCAGTCTAACTTGCGCGAAACGACGACCCGCGTGCTCGCCTCCCTGACGCCGCGTGAAGAACGCGTCCTGCGGATGCGCTTTGGTATCGGGATGAATACGGACCACACGCTGGAAGAAGTCGGCCAACAGTTCAGTGTTACGCGGGAGCGTATTCGTCAGATCGAAGCGAAAGCGCTGCGGAAGCTGAAACATCCAAGCCGAAGCCGGAAGTTACGGAGCTTCTTGGATCAGTAGATTGTCAAAAAAATCTAAGAAGGCCGCAATAATCACTCCGGCCTTTTGCATTATTACTTTCATGTACGTCCTTGCAAAGGATTTTGCATTTTTTGGACGTCAGTTTTCTGTAAGTTTAAATTCGAGTCATCAATTAAACACAATGAAAATTGGTGAGACACAAACCATTCAAGTTTCCCAATCCCGAAGAGGAATAACCAGATATAATATCTGGCCTGATGAATTTTCTGATGAATCAACACTGATAAATGCTTCGGTCGAGTTTTTGATAGATGAGGTGATTTGCGAAACGAATAAAAAATTCGACTCATATAATTATAGGTTGGAACAAAGCCAATCTAGTTACAAATTCCCACTTAGATACGGTAAGCTTGTAAAACCACCGCTACAGGAAAGAGGCAACAAGGTCTGCTTGAGATTGGAGGTAGTCAACCTTCAGTCAGAGTCGGCATATACTCCGCTATTAAAACTGCATGTCAGTGATACACGACCATGTTGGCTTTTAGAGTGCATGTTGGATTAGACAAATATCCCTCCTCCCGAATAAAGGTATTTTTAGCCAAACCTCGGCAATTTCGATCTACTGGGATGAGCCACGATTTGATATTTATCTCTGTAAATGATCCAACCCGGATTGTCGGTGCTCAGAACCGAAATCGGCAATCCAGCTTCTTCAATTAGCGCTTTCAGAGCCCAAGCCCGCTTTATCATCTCACAAGCAGAGGCTTTGAACCAGCAGAGGCTGTCCCAATGATAGGTTTGGCAATGTCGAATTCGGAAGAAATCCTCGTCGGGACTTGGCAAATATGTTTTGAACCAATCAAATTCTTCGTTCAGCTGACGACGCAGCCAAGCTGGCGTGTCAATGTCGTCGCGACAATGGATGACCGCCTGGAAAATGCCCATGTGAAGATCGCGCGCGCGGGTG
>JAHDHF010000319.1 GCA_020631455.1 Saprospiraceae bacterium | reverse complement strand
CTTTGCGAGAACCTAGTACGCCTTTGTCACGAAGAATCGCGAGATGCTGAGAAATATTACTTTGTGAAGTGCCTACTGTATCTACAATGTCTTGTACGTTTACTTCATTGTTACCGAGTACGCACAGTATCTTCAGGCGTAATGGATGCGAAATGGCTTTGAGTGAGCGAGAGGCTTGCTCGATGTCTTTTTCGCGAGTGAGGAGATCAGCACTATTAAATACAGGGGAGTGTAGGTCACCTTCTATAAGTTCAACGCTGCTCATCGAGTCTCCATTTGATCGGTTTCTACTAATAATTCAGTATACATCAATACTTTAATATAGATTCTTTGCAAAGTCACTTGAATATCAAATGCCTAAAGTTATAAGCTAAACGAATTAAAAAAATTATTTAATTAGGTGTTTGTTTTGGCTCATCGTTTGTTACTAACCAGTGTCATTTTGTTGGCTTGCCTGATGTCGTCTGCCTCGGCGGATACTCAATCGGAGCAGAAGAAGGTCAAAGCTGAAATATCCAAGGTTAGCAAAAGTTACAACAAAGCCAGGGCGACTTCTAAGTCGCTGCAGTCTGAGTTGGAGAGAAACGAGGCAGAAATCAATCGTTTGTCTCGTAAGGAATATCAGGCTGAGCAAAAAATCAAAGCCATTTCCGATCAAATGGTTAGTTCCAGTAAAGAAAAGCAGGTTCTGACTGAGCGAATCAAAGTCGAGAAGGAGATTTTAGCAAAGCAGTTACTAGCGATGTATAGCTCTGGTGAAGAATCACACTTGAGGCTGCTGCTAAAACAAGATGACCCTTCTGATATTAGCCGAACGACGAAATACTTCGAATACCTCAATACCAGTCGTGTCAATCGAATTCAAAATGTTCGAAAAAGTCTCGAGGAAATTGAAAAGCTTGAGGCGAAAATTACTAAAGACAGTCAGGAGTTAAAATCGCTGCGCGTCTCATTACTGGCAGATAAGAAGAGTTTGCAGGCTGAGTTGGCTAAAAACAGTAAAGCGTTAAAAAGTGCTAAGTCTGTGGAGAGTAGCCAACGAAGCAAGCTGAACCAACTAAAGAAGAAAGAGGCGGCTTTACAGGCGGTATTTGATAACCTGATTAAGAAACAAAAAGCAGATGCTGCTGCTCGTGCCAGACGTGCGGCAGCGGCTAAGAAACAGGCAGCACAGACAACTCAGGCGGCACAAAAGACGGTTACTAAGAAAGCGACTACCGCTAAAAAAGCAGCGCCGAAAGGGAAGCAGACAAGTCTTAACTTTGTTGCCAACAGGCCATTCTCATCATTGCGAGGAAGACTGTCCTGGCCTGTAAAAGGGCGGATTACTAAGAATTACGGGAGTCGTCGTAACGCTAAGCAAAAATGGAAAGGGGTTCTTAT
>JAHDHF010000318.1 GCA_020631455.1 Saprospiraceae bacterium | reverse complement strand
GATGCTTGAGAAATGCCTAGCATTCCTACTGCTGCGATCGACCCTGCGGCTCCACTCAGCAACGCTGTTCTTCGACTTGTGTTTTCCAATTGATTTTCACGGATTGACCAATCTTGACCTTCTTTCATTTTTGATCTCTCACTAGTAAATAAACCTTGATTGAACAGAACCATCTTTGCGTTAAAGACTGTCCGTAGGAGAGATATTTAATCCCATTTATGGCCAATTAACTATCATAAAAGTCCGATATTCTTGCATAATAATCCATTATTTAGGATTTAAATTATATTTCGCAATTTTTGTGGCTCATAATAATGACCTCAGTCGAATTGAAAGAGAATCAGGTGTGGAAACAGTTTCAATTAAGAAGATTGCCCAAAGATGCGCCGACAAAAGACCGCAACATGGAAGGATCATTCGATTCGACTATAGCGAGATCGTGCTAGCCCACTGGTCTCAAACCTCGCCGATTGAATCAACTGTTTACCAGCCACTGATTTGCATTGTTTTGCAAGGTGCTAAAGAAGTGTCTGCCGGGAACCATAAAGTCATTTGTTCGGTGAGCCAAATGATTCTTGTCAGCCACCAGTTGCCAGTGGTGAGCCAAATCGTTGAAGCTTCCAAAACCAATCCATATATTTCTGTCATATTGCCTTTAGATCGAGAAAAGCTTGGTCGTTTTTACGAACCCTTGAACGCCAAGAAATTTGATTATGCAAACGCAGCATTATCATGCCATCCTGTTGACTCACCATTGCAATCCTCAATTGGTCGTCTACTTGCACTTGACGAAGAGATGGATATCGCTTCTTCGATAGCCCCTTTGATTGAAGATGAAATACATATCCGATTGCTTCATTCGTCCCTAGGGCCACGATTAGCCCATCTCATGTGGCAAGATAAAAAAGCCAACCAGATAGCACAGGTAATAAAGCTAATGAGCGACAACTTGAGTACGAATCTGTCGATATCGGAACTAGCTGAAACCATCGGAATGAGTAAATCTGCACTACATATACACTTTAAAGCGGTTACTGGAATGAGTCCATTGGCATATATAAAAGAGTTACGTTTACTAAAAGCGCGAACATTTGTCCGGGACGGTAACAGGCCAATTGCGATGATTGGGTATGATGTTGGATATGATAGCCCTGCTCAATTCAGCCGCGAGTATTCGAGGAGATTCACAACATCTCCGAGCAACGACAGGTCAACTGCCCGCTTGTGAAATATTTATTAGCCGAGGACAATGAGCAAGTTGTTTGCGCTAGCTTTAATCAGTACATTTAAATATTGCAGCGGTCAATGGCTGCTGCCTGAGTATCCTTTTCCTTAGGTTCAATGTCACTTCAGAGCCCAACAACACCAACCCACGAACGTCTGAAAGTGGCCGATTACTGACATAACGCTTTCATTCAATTCGAAAGTCAGCAACTCCCACTTAAAGTACCAAGCCGCCCTTGCCACCTAGCAGATTTTAAATCCGATTTTGGCCGAAAGCCTCTGGTAAGTT
>JAHDHF010000317.1 GCA_020631455.1 Saprospiraceae bacterium | reverse complement strand
GGCAATCATATTCCAGCACTTTTGAGAACATATCGTTACATTCAATGATCTCACCACTAGTGATATCGACAGATGCCAACATATCCGGCGAATGCTTAAATAACATTTTGTAGTAGCTCTGTGATGACTCCATCGCCTTCTCTGCCAGATGCTGCTCCGTGATATCACGAGCACCGACAATCACCCCACAAATCTCTCCCTCTTTATTGTAATAAGGAGAGTGCATGCTATCGATATAGCGAACCTCGTTGCTTAAGCCAGACCCCGTGTAGGGGTGCAGCTCACGAACCACTTCGCCATGCTTTAATGTGCGATCAATCAGCTTTACTAAGTCTCCGGCATCATCCTGATATAAGTCGAATAAGGTGTTGCCAATAATATTATCTTCAGAGACCTGATGATGCTCAAGATAAGCACGGTTAACCACTTGATAGCGGTAGTTATTATCAATTAGCGCAATGAGTTCTTCCGTTGATGAGAATATCTGCTCATACACACGCAGGGAGCGATCTCGTTCTTGCTGTTGACGAATATCATTCAAGAATAGAATCAATTGATCAGGATCAGCAGGATTCGCGTGAGTATTGAGTACTATCTCAAAGCATTTCCCATGCTTATCTAGAAAACAAAGCTGCGCTGTTTGCACGGGATCGCGCTTGGCGTCACTCAATAAGCGCGCCAGAGGAATATAACTTTCATCATGAATAAAGTCATAAAGAGTGATTTGGTCAGTCTCATTATCCGGACACACTAGCTCGCGCTCAAAACGCTTGTTTTTATACAACACACATGCACTTTCTCTATCGATACAGGCCACAATTAAAGGGCCTACATCTTCAAGAGAAGTGTAGATATTGTCGAGCTGAACGGCTGCGTAACTCATTGTTGATTAGACAACTTATTTTTATGATTAATAGCGCTATTCTAGCGATTACGCCATGAATAAAGGATTAATTGGTGAGAATATTAACGTCCAAAGCGCTCTTCACCTTGCTTGCGGAACTCACTAGGTGTCATGCCTTTTATTTCCATAAAGCGACGATTGAAGTTCGCGACATTGTTAAATCCGACGTTATAACAAATCGTACTAATGTACTGCTCAGTCTCCATCAACAACTGACAAGCACGATTGATTCGCAGGTGATTGACAAAGTCTGTGAAGGTATTACCGGTGGCACGTCTGAAATAGCGAGAAAAACGACTCTCCGTCATGCCAATGCGCTCAGCAATCTCTGACATCGTAAACGGCGTCGCATAGTTAGCCGTCATATAATCAACAACTTCACTGATCTGATGTAACGAGGCATCATCATCAAAACTTTGTAGCTGTACGCTTGAGAGCAGACGATAATCCTGATGCTGCGACAGCTTTGAAAGGAGTCTGAGGAAAATTGAAAATCGCTCAAGACCGGAGGATTGTAAAATCCGATCCATGCTTTCATTGGCAATGTCACTCATGCCATTAAACTCGATGCCATGCTTTGCCCGCTCTAGCAGCGGAAATGCTTCGCGCAACTCGGGGATTAGCTCGCTGGCTTGACGCAGAGGTTCGTCAGGAAATTGCAAAACACGATCACGTATCTCAACCCCCCCCTCTGCGATTTCAGTTGAAATCCAGTTATGAGGAAGGCGGGGGCCTGTTAATACCAGGTTACCGGGCTTGAAGCGCCCGATATAATCCCCCACAAAGACTTTGCCACTGGTTTCAGTAATCAGATGAAGCTCATATTCTTCGTGATAGTGCCAGCGAATCAAAGGGTTCGGCGCGCCGTGCTCAAGGCAGCGAATATAGCCAAACGACCCTTCAGGCTCATAGC